>CALLVY010000286.1 GCA_938015925.1 uncultured Saprospiraceae bacterium | reverse complement strand
TTCAATTTAATGGAATTTTAGGACTAGCGCCATTTTTTCAGGACGTTTGTATACCGATTTTAAGATAAATTAAAAAAATGGACTAATGAGAAATGGAAACCTATTTAACAAGTAAATAACAAGTATCTTCACCGAGTCCAGTATTTTAAAACCACCTGCGGATGCTCGGTAAATGCTATTGCATTTTACCCGAATCGGATTTTTGGCCTCTGGCCACTACCACATACTATAAAACTTACAAACGATATTCCCCGTTTGAAAACCTGCAAACATACGAGTTACGATTCTTTCCCAAATTGCGATCAATTCGAAGCATTTGGAATCATTAACTGATTAGAAAAATACAAGAAATTCAACAATTCAATTTGTTGTTTGATTGTAGTTTCAATTAATTTGAGTTGTCCATCGATGTATTTTTCCTGCCGTTTATTGAGTAGAAAAACAGAACTTTCTCCCAATCTAAATTTTTCGTTTTCTCCATCGAGTAAGCGTCGATAGTTTTCTAAATTTCGATCTAGCAATACTATTTGTTCACGCAAGAGGTCTTGTTGCAGCCAACTGCCTTCGATTTTATTTTGCAATTCATTTCTTTTATTTTGCAAGTCATATTTTATTTCCATTATTTTAATTTCCCCTTTATCTCGGTTGGCTCTTTCACTTCTGAGGAGTAAAGGCATGGAGAAATCAAATCCCCATTTATAATTATTGACTGCAAAATTGGGATTAAGTCCATCGTCAGCAGTGGCCAATAATGGATTGTATTTTAGCTTAAGTTTGGGTTTTAATTTTTCTCGTTTTAATCTTTGATCTATCTCCGCATAGGATAGTTTGTTGATGGCGGCTAGCAAGATGGGATGATTCGCTAAGGAGAAGTTTTCGGTTTCCTTAGGGCTTGGAAAAATTTGATTGGTGTAATCTTCTGGTTGGGTATTCTCTTGCAGCGTCACTGGATTTTCCTTAAACCAGAGGTGGTTTTCTACGTTTTGTTTGGATTTTATTAATCCCAGTTCATTCTTTTGTTGAAAAGCAATGGCATCTTGGTATAAGATAAAAGCTTCCAAGGTATCCATGGCAGATTTTTCTCCATTCGCATAAGATTGTCTGGTGTTTTCAAAATAGGTATTGGCAAGCGCAAGGTTTTCAGCCAACACAATTTGGTTGTAGGAATATTGCTGCCAAATGACATAGGCAGAAGAGGCATTGTAAACCAAATCATTTAAAATAATCTGTTTCTCATTTTCTGCTAAATCCTGAAATACCTTTGCTTGGTCAAGTGCGGTTTTGCGTTCATTGACGATCAGCCCTTGTAAAATATTTACTTCCAATCCCAGATGCCAAAGTCCAAAATCATCCGTTTTGTTTTCGGGGTTTAGAAAAACACCTTGCGTATTTTCATAACCGCCAACCACATCAATTCCCAAACGCGTTGGAAATTTTAATTTGGCCGCGAACTGCTGATAATACAGTTTGTCAGCAAAATTTTTTTGACTCCAATCGGAAGCAAGGACGGGATCAAGATTACCTTTTGCTCCCAGTGTTTCAGCCTTAGCCAAAGCTGTTTTTAAAGCGGCTTTTTGGGCAATAGGATGATAGTTTACAATGTTTTGCAGGTATTCCTGATAGCTGAGTAGGGTGCTATCCGATTGGCCGTAAAGCTGATTGGGAGTCGCAAGTCCAATCAGAAAAAATAAAAAAGCAAAACTCCATTCCAATACACGCTTCATCGTCTACTTTTTTATTTTTAGGTTTTCCAGTGTTTTTCCATGTGGGCTAGCATTGCCTTTTTCATCTACCTTGACGAATACAATATTTTCTATGGTAATAATCGATTGCTTCGAAAAGACATTCCTCACTTCACAAGAAAAACTAATCGAAGTTTTTCCAATAGCTTTAAACCCCAAACCAATTTCTATTACATCACCTTGTTGGGCAGAATTGATAAAATCAATTTCAGAAATATATTTGGTGACCACATTTTTGGTGTCCAATTTGGTCATGGCATAAATACCTGCCTCCTCATCTATCCATCTCAATAGCGCTCCTCCAAACAAGGTATTTCGAGCATTGAGATTTTCCGGCTTTATTAATTTGCGAGAATAAAACTTCATATTATTTTACTGATTTTATAGGTGCTTTTCGTTTGATTTCCTTTTGCTTTTCTTTACCGTTTTTATAAAAATCTGGTGGGAAGCCATTCAATTGCCGCCAGACTTCATACCAGATCGGAACTTCTTTGAGTAGAATAAAGGAATTGACACCCGTACCAATACTAAGTTCTTTGGGCCATTCTTTTTTATCCTGATTGGGACTCAACAATGCTCGGTAAAATCCATTCTCTCCAATGAATCGGTCAATCGCGACGATTTTCCCAGAAAACACACCCGTGGAAGATTCTGGCCATCCACTGATCACTATGGCTGGCCATCCATCGAATCTCAATTGGACTGCATTTCCCAAATCCAAGAGTGGTAAGTCTTGTGGTTTTAAATAAATCTCGACCGCTAAATCGTAGGTGGCAGGCATGATCGTGGCGATATCTGTTCCAGCCTTAACGGTTTCGCCAATTCCTTTTTTGATGGTTTTGGTGATATAACCAGATTGTGGCGCGCTGATATAATAAAACTTTTGTCTTTGGCTATAATTGCTCAATTGATTTCTGAGTTTGGACGTAGCCGCCACGGTTTCTAGCTTGGCGGATAGGGCAGACTGTTGGTCGGATTGAGACTTGGCGAGTTTGTCTTGGTAGTTTCTTTGGATCGCCTGGATTTCTAAAAATAAATTAGTCAGCACATTTTTCTGATTGAGTAATTTATTCTTTTGCACATTTACCTTTGCATTGGCCGCTTGAATTTTATATTCTTTTTCCTGGAGCTCCGTCAAGGTTTTTAGTCCTTTCTCATAAAGTTCTTTGGTTCGGGACAATTGATTTTTAGCAATGTCCAGATTGTTTTCATAGGCGACCAGGTCAATACTATCAATGCTGATTTTATTTCGGGTTTGTTCTATTTTGTTTCGGGTTTGTTCGCTCTTTAAGTTTAGGGATTCTTGCAGGGCGGAATATTGATTTTTTAAGGCAATTATTTTTTGATCATAAGAATCCACACTTTGGGATTTGGCATCTATTTGCTCTGAGGTTCTTGCGAGTAGATTGGGATCAAAATATTCACTTTTGACTTCCGAGATAAATACAATCGTATCGCCCTTTTCTACAAAATCTCCTTCTTGCACAAACCAATTTTCTAATCGCCCTGAAATGACCGACTGAATGGCCTGCGGCCTTTGCTCTGGCGATCGGGTAGTGACGTAGCCTTTGGCATTGATGTTTTGAGTCCAGGGCAAAAATAGAGACAAAAAGAATAGAAAGGCTAGCGCGATAATTAACCATAAAGTAATTATTCGGGTACGACTTTTTTTCAATAATTTATGAGATTCAAAATCGCTAAGCCGGATGGAATCGTTGATGCTATTTTCAGAAATATTCAACATGTTTAAGCCTTGTGTTTTTTACTTAATTCAATAATTCTGTCACTCTTCTCTTTCCAGTAGTAAAAGTCGGAAATGACCATGACGGTCCAGTTTCGATTTTTATCCATGATGTAGTCAATAATCCTTTTCTTCTCTTCATCTTCAATAAAAAGCAAGGGATCTTCCATTAAAAGCAATCTGGGATTGCCTATGATTATCCTGGCGACCAATATTTTTTGAATGATACTTCTGGGCAATCTTCGGCCACCACTATCTACAAAGCTATTTATTCCTTTGGGCTGGTGGACCAAGTATTCATCGATTTTTAAAAGCTTTAAAATACTCGTTAGTTCACTATTAGCGATATTCCTTCCCAAGAGAATATTGTCCTTGAAAGTGCCTTCGAAAATCTGATTGGTCGGAAAAGAAACTCCCAAAGAATCGTTTAATAAATCCTTTTTGTAATTGGTGACGGGCATGTCATTAATGTATAATTCTCCATCTTCAATTACATGAATCCCTGCCAGTATTTGCAATAATAGAGATTTTCCACTACCTGATTTTCCCGTTAAGACCACCTTTTCATTGGCGGCCAATTCAAAAGATAAATCATTGATGATTTTATTTTTTTCATCCGGAAAACCAAAGGTGATTTCGGAAGCTTTCAGCGTCAAACCTGTGGTCGCATCGACTTCCGCAATTCCATGGTCTTTGTCCAATTCTAAATCGGTAACATACCCAATCTTATCCAAGGCGGTCAATACATCATATATGGTATCAATAGTTCTCAACACCTTCTCAATAGAATTGATGATGAGGATGATGATAATTTCGGCTGCTACAAATTGACCAATATTCATCCTTTCCTGAAACACCAAATAACCACCCAATAAAAGTAAACCAGCCGCCACGATTACCTTAAAGCCAATAAATAACCTAAACTGGCTGAGTAATACCTTAAAGTGTTTTTCTCTGGAAACCAAATATTCTCCGACAATGCCATCCGTTTTTTGCAGGTGGAATTTTTCCTTGCCATATATTTTAAAACTTCTATTGCCTCTCGCTATTTCTTCCAGCCAATGCGCCAGTTTGTATTTGTATTTACTTTCCATTAGACTGGTAGACAATCCATCAGGCCCGGTCACTTTGAAGATGATCCATAAAATCAAAGAAAGAGATAATCCCAATAGAATAAAATAGGGACTATAAATAGCCAAAAGAATCAACCCAAAAACAATCTGAAAAGTGGCCAATGAAAAATCAATTAATATCTTGGGAAGTCCTTTTTGAATGGTGATGGTATCAAAAAAACGATTGACGAGTTCGGGGGCATGAATCTTATCCAACTGAAGAAAAGTGATCTGAGGAATCCGGTAAGCAAACTCAAAGGCAGAGCGAGCAAAAATATCCTGCTGGATATTCTCAACTACTCGTAGTTGCAAGACTTGTAATAATCCAGTTACTGCAATTCCTAATAATACAAATCCAACCAAAATCACCCAGGTGGAAGTGGCCTCACCAATTTGCAGGAAATTGATAATGGCTTGGATTCCAAGGGGTAAGGTCAAGTTTACAATTCCAATAAATAGCGCATAGATATAGATTTGTCGGAGTTCTAATTTATATCTGGATAAAAGATTCCAAAATCTTGTTATTGGCGGTATCGTCATTTTTCTACTCTTTCTAAGGAAACAAATCAGTAAGTCTAAAGTTCGGCCCCTAGCTTTACTAAAAACATTTTTTTTCGAGGGCCGTTGGTTTCTTTACGGATTCTTGTTTTTTATTAGAAAATTCCTAAAGCCTAGCTTTTCTGGTGGAGAGAATTAAAACTCCTTTTGGGGGGGCAAAGGTAAGAGAATAAACCGTTTGGCGTATTGGGAATTAGAGATTAAAGGAGAAATGTATTAGAATTGCAAATGCAGTGTTGAGGAGTTGGCCGCCTTATTTTTTTATAAAAGGGCTGGTCATTGGATTTTCGACCGAATCCACCCAATTCAGAGGTATTTTATTTTCTGCTGTTGACATAATTGTTATTCCACCGACGATTGCCGCTATGGTATCTCGATCTCCCAAGATGGATACGGCTTTCCAGATGGCTTCTTCAAAGTTGCTTAAGTTATGGGCAGCACACCAGATGGAAAAAGGAACGGTGTCCTGGACCATTATTTTACTGCCGTTCCCCAAGATGGTTTTAACAGTTTCGATATGATAGGAATAGGGGACTGCTAGTGATTTTCTGATTTTAGATTGGGTATCGGTGTCCGGTAATTCATCTGCAACTTGTTGGATAAATTCGATAGGAGAAATGGATTGATTTTCCAATTTTAGCTTAGTCGCTATTGCCGTTGCAACTGCTACCGCAATCGCTCCTGTAATGCCTTCTATATTGGTATGGGTGACTTCCGCAGATTTTATCGCCAATTCTTTTACCCGCTCCAGGTCATCAAAATAATAGGCACCAATCGGGCTCACCCGCATGGAAGCTCCATTTCCCATAGATCCCATTCCTTCAAATACGCCTTGAGCAATTTCTTTCCAAGAACCACCTTCGCCAACTTCTCTTAGGATACGTCTAGCTGTGGCCCCGTATCCTCTGTTTACATCTTTGTTGTGATTGATGACAAAATGCTCGATCAATTGATTTTGATCAATTGTTTTGTTGATTTTCAATTGCTCAAAAACGGCAATAGCCATCACGGTATCATCCGTAAACTCCCAGGAAGTGGCAGGTATTGTTCTTTCTCGAATATGGTTTAGCATTTGATCGGTTTCCCCAAAGAAGCTTTCTCCAAAAGCATCTCCGATAGAAATTCCTTTCAGTGATTTTTGGGCAAGCGCTATTCTTTGGAGCTCAGTCATGTTTTTCTTTGCTATTGGAATGAATCATTTTCTAGAATCGAAGTGTTCTACCATCTCGCAGTTTTACTAAGCTAAATATTGGCCGATAAGTTCCCTTCTCCATTAGCCTTTTATCCAAGCCGACCAAGGTATCACGAATGGCAGAACCAAGCACCAAATTAAAAAGAAAGCAGACATTCCTGTTGGAAAAGGATTATTATTTTTAATGGCTGGCAAAGCTACTACCAGCAGAAAGGAACCTTTGTAGATCAACTGAATCAATAAAACAGGAGAAAAGGTCATCGGTCGCCAGAGACCTAAGACCGATAAGAGAGCGATCGCCAACCATAAACACCCCACCAGACGGATGATTTCACTTGTAGGATAGGCATTTTGGAAAATGGAAACCGTCGCTACCTTGGGATAGAAGAGGGCAGTGATTCCGATCCAGCCAGCGACTAAAATATTGGCAAGGTATACCATTTTTAGAACGATCATAATGGTGTTTTTAAGGAAGTGGTTTGATCAAAAAGGATCATTGGCTTTCTGCCATTTCTTTTATTTTGTTTAAGACCTCCGGAAGCATTGCCCGGTACTTTTTACCCATCTGACGGCCAAATATTTTTTTTAGTAGGCCTGTAAATTCAACATCGTGGGTAAAATAGGTGATCCCATTTTTTACTTCCAAATTTCTTTTGACCATCAACCAACCAAAGGGGATTTTGGTTTTTAGGGTATAAGATTGATTAGGGATCAATTCCGAAATGATAAATTTTGATTTGGGGCCTTTATCTGGTACGAGTTGGCCTTTTGCGCCTGCTACAAATGCTCCTTCCAGGTAAGCTTCTTTAAGTCCCTTGTCCCATTCTTGCCAATTGGGAACATCCGTCCAGATCTGCCAAATTTTGTCCTTGGAAAGGCTGGTGCTGTCGGTGTAGCTAAAGTGATAATTGCTTTGTTGAGCATTAAGTGTCATAGAAAAGAGCATGGAGAAAATTAGAAATATTGTTTTCATCTTTTTTATTTAGAATAAACTCTAATGATGAGACAAAGTTATTTCTCTTTGCGGTCAGGCTACTGCACCTATGTTAAGTTTTCTTTTTAGCCGTAATTTTTTTTCTAATTCTACTCAGCGATTGTGGGGCAATTCCAAGATAGGAGGCCAAATGCTTTAAAGGGATTCTTTGAAGCAATTGAGGATTGTTTTTTAGCATTTTGAGATAGCGGGTTTCTGCTGTCTCTGTTTGGATTTCCTGAAGAATTTCTTCGGTGTAGAACTGGACTTGTTGGGTTAATTTGCGGACAAAAATAGTCCAACTTTTTAGTTCCAAAAGATCATTTACTTGCTTTAAAGAAGCTTGATAAATGATCGATTTTTCCAGCGCTTGGATGTTTTCGGTCGCTGGTTTTTCCTTATTAAAGCTCACTTGGGAAGTAAAACAATAAGGTGCAATGGTGAAAAATTTTGTAATGTCATTCCCATCCTTAAAGAAAAAATATCGAAGCAAACCACTTTCTACAAAATAGAGGTGTCGACAGATTCTTCCTTCTCGCAATAAGATTTCGTCTTTCTCGATGATTCGTTTTTCAAAGCATGCCGAAATCTGCTTCCAGTCTTTTTCTGGAAGGTCGATGTATCTTTCTATAAAGGACTTAAAGGTCAACACTCAATCCAATTTTTTGATCGCCTCCTTCACCCGCGCATACCCATACCTCCCAATTCGCTTCGCTGCATAATAAGTATCCAGGCCACCAATAGCTGCCGTATCCAAAGCCACCAAATCAATATCACCATCTTCTTTAATGACCTCATCCGGCAAGATCAATTTCTCAATTCTTCCGATCATCAAGCGCGTATTATTTGCCGCAATCAAATGTTCTTCTTGAAAAGAGAGTCCAATTTGAATATTGCTTTCTACAACAAAGGGCACCGGAAAGTCATCGATGTAAATTTCTTTTAAACCACATTCTTCAAACTCAGAAACACCTTGGTCGTACTTCGCAGAAGTTTGATGTGCCTTTTGGTGAATGGCGGTAGTCACCTGGTTGATGGTAAAATGACCATTCTCTTTGATATTGGAATACGTGTGTCGATCCACTGTGAGTGGTCGCAAGATAAAACCCATCAAGGGCGGAGTCGCGCCAATGTGTACGACAGAGTTGAAAATAGCTAAATTGGATGTGCCGCTGTTGGATTTTGTTCCGATGAGGTTTGCGCTTTTTAAACCTGCAATTTTATTGATTAGGGCTATTTTGTAATATTTCTCTAGCTTGATGAGGTCTTCGAATTCGAATTTGGGCATACTGGGTTTATTGATTTTTTAATGATTGCTTTAGAGTTAAGCACAAAGGACGTATAAATTTTCTTTTTCAAATAGGGGCTCACTTTGCCACAAAAGCATTTTTCCTTTGCTTAACAGCTTAATAGAGCCTTTGTTTTATTATTGGAAAATTGTTTGAAATTTTATTTAAAAATGAATTTATTTCACTGAGCCCAATTCAACCAGTTTGGTGGAAACCACCAATCCTTTTTCTTGTTTTTTAGAAGGCTCTTTAATGTATTGAAGCAAAAATTTGCAAGCGCTTCTTCCCATTTTGCTTCCAGAGTCTTTGATGTGAGTGGTTTGAGGATGCGTTAGGTAGGGGAATTCTCCATCACTTATAGAGAGGATAGAAATGTCTTTGGGAACCGTCAGACCAAGTGCTCTGAGGTGGTAGAGACTCTTGGCAAGCAATTCATCGGACATTGTGAAAATGGCATTGATGTCTTTGTTGTGATTTAAAATAGGAGGAAGAATGTAATCCAGATCGGTACTTTTGTCAACGCAGATAATGTTTTCATTCAATACGGGGATATTATTATCTTCCATTGCTTTTTTATAGCCCTTAATCCTTTCTTGAGAAATGGTAAAGTTAGGGTTTCCAAAAACACCCAAGATATTTCGGTGCCCTTTTTTGATTAAATGAGTAATAGCCATATAGCTAGCTTTCGTACTATCAATAGTAACCGCAGGATATTGCTCATTATCCAGCGCCTTATCCAATAAGACACATTTAATCTCCGCTTGTTTCAGCGCTTCCAAATGACTTAGATCATGGGTCTCCTTAGACAAGGAAATAAGTACGCCTTCAACAGCCCAGCCTAGACATTGCTTGATGATTTCTTTTTCCTTTTTGTAACTATCATTGGATAAAAAAGTGATCAAAGAATAATTGGAAGCTGCAATCGTCTTATTGATGCCTTTGATCAGGTTGGGCGTAAAGAACATGTTCACCTCTGGTAAAATCAAGGCAATCAAACCAGAATTTTGGTTTCGAAATAATCGGGCGTGTACATTAGGCGCATAATTGAACTCCTCTGCTAATTTTCGAACCCTGATTTTGGTAGCCTCACTAATGTCTGGATGATCTGATAGCGCCCTGGATACCGTAGAGGTAGAGAGGTTCAACATCTTGCCCAAATCCTTGATTGTCATTCTTTTCATCCTCGGAAAGATAAGGATTTAAAATTAGTTACCAACAACAATCTGTCCCGCAAACGGTTGCGGAAAATTCTTTTTTTTTAGAAAAGAAAAAATGTATAGACTTACAATAATGTTTGAAACGAAATTTAATTACCTAAATCTAAATGAATGAAAAAGCTTATACTTTCAATTTCTATTTTACTTGCCTTTTCTTTCTTATCCGTAAACGCACAATCGACTGCTGTTTTTGGTACAGTCATGGATAATGAAGGAGAAACTTTAATTGGAGCTACGGTTTCGATCAAAGAAATACCCGGAGTAGGAACAATTACCGATCTGGACGGCAAATATGACCTTAAGGTTAATGCTGCTCCTCCATTTACCTTATTGGTTTCTTATACCGGGTTCTCGACTATGGAGAAAACAATTGATGCTCCAGGTCAGACCGATTTTACCCTTTCTATGGATGCCTTTGGTTTGGATGAAGTAGTGGTTACTGGCGTGGTAAATGCAAAATCTAAATTGGAATCTAGCATCACCATTTCAACTTTAAAGCCAGAACAAATCCTTCAATCGGCACCTCGGACTACGGCAGAAATTTTCCGTACTATTCCGGGGATTCGTTCGGAAGCATCAGGTGGAGACGGAAACACCAACATTACTGTTCGTGGTGTTCCAATTTCTGCTGGTGGATCTAAATACCTACAATTACAAGAAGATGGACTGCCGGTATTTCTATTTGGAGATATTGCCTTTGCAACTTCCGATATATTCTTAAGAGCCGATCAAACACTCGGACGTCTCGAAGCAATCAGAGGAGGTGCCGCATCTACTCTTGCTTCTAATTCTCCTGCAGGTATCATCAATTTTATCAGCAAAACGGGAGCTGTTGAAGGTGGAAGTTTTGGAACTACCTTTGGATTGGATTATAATTCTTTTAGATCTGATTTTGAATACGGAGCACCTATTGGGAATGGAATGAATTTCCATGTTGGAGGTTTCTTTCGTACGGGGGAAGGTCCAAGAACTACGGGTTATACGGGGAATAATGGAGGACAAATCAAAGCTAATTTGACCAAGAATTTTAAGAATGGATTTGCTCGTATTTATCTAAAACACTTGAATGACCGGACCACTGCATACATGCCTATGCCGATTTCTGTATCTGGAACGAATGCAGATCCCGTTTGGGAATCTATTGATGGCTTTAGTGCTACTCAAGGAACGCCACACAGTGTTTTCTTACAATCTAATTTTGGTATTGGTGCTGATGGCGAACGAAGAGATGCCAATGTAACGGATGGAATGCGTGCGTTGAGTAATTCTATTGGAGCAGAGTTTTCTTTTGATTTAGGAAATGGCTGGAGTGTAAAAAGTAATTCGCGTCTTGCAGATAATTCTGGACGATTTGTGGCTCCTTTTCCTTCTACGGCAGGAACTACTGCGGCCATGCGTACCGCTATTGCTGGAGCTATCGGTGATACACTCGGTGTCGTCGATGCTGCTGCTTTAAACTATGCCCATGATGGGACTCCATTTACTGGAGACTTGGCGCAAGTGATCCATATGTTTGATACGGAATTGAAAAACTTTAATACCTTATTTAGTGATACTAAAATTTCTAAAACTTTTGATAAAGTCACTGTTACTGCTGGTTACTTCAAAGGAAGACAAAATATCAACATGGCTTGGCTTTGGAATTCTTACTTAATGGAAGTTAAAGGAAAAGATGCTGGTTTGATTGATATCACTACCGCTGATGGTACTGCTTTGACTGAAAATGGAAAATTTGCATACGGAGTTCCGGTATGGGGCAACTGTTGTCAAAGAGTTTATAATACAGCCTATGATGTTTCTGCTCCTTATGGACAAGTCGCTTTAGAGTTAAATGATAAGCTAAATATTGATGCCAGTTTCCGTTATGATTTTGGAAAAGTAAGTGGCAATACTTCAGGTGGCGTACAAGCAGAATTAGATGTCAATAATGATGGTGTTATTTCTGAAATTGAAAAAAGCGTTTCTGTCGTCAACAATGCTGAAAAAGCAGGAGTACAATATGACTACGACTATGCTTCTTTTTCTCTTGGAGCCAATTATAAACTGAATAATAATCAAGCTGTTTTTGGACGAATTAGCCAAGGGGGTTCTTCTAAAGCAGATAGAATTCTTAATCCAGGTACCGCTACCTTATTTGTGGGTAATCCAAAGGATATCATTCTACAAGGAGAACTAGGATGGAAACAAAAGTTTAAAAAAGGTGGAATTTTTGTAACCGCTTTTTACGCAGGAACTACAGAAGAAGGTGGTTTTGAAGCAACGACTCAGACGGTAATCGAAAACGATTATACTGCCTTTGGAGTAGAATTAGAAGGAGCATTCGACCTTGGAGATTTTGATGTAAGAGGTGCTTTGACTTATACGAAAGCTGAAATTACTACAGCAGGAGATGCCAATATAGGGAATACGCCTAGAAGACAACCTGCCTTGATGTACAATATCATTCCTACTTATACCTTCAAAGCACACTCCATCGGTTTGAGCTTGATCGGACAGACCGATGCTTTTGCACAAGACAATAATGACTTGGTGATGCCTGGATATTTGATCGTCAATGGTTTTATCAATATTGGTCTTACCAAAGGATTGTCTTTATCTATCAATGCCAATAACCTGGGTGATGCAATCGGTATTACAGAATCCGAAGAAGGTTCGATTACGGAAGGACAAGTGAATATCCTGCGTGCTAGATCTATTACCGGAAGGTCAATTTCTGGTACGGTTAGATATGCTTTTTAATTACTTTCTTTTGATTAATTCCAACACGGACAAGTCAAAGAATGAATTAATAATGGTGTTTTCATATTTAAATGCAAAAGGGGGAGTAACTTCCCCCTTAGCTCTTTAAACGGAGCATAAGATTTTTATAACTTTGAGACCACAGGAAAAGAATACCCTTTTGTATTTAAACGAATTTTAGAATTGCACAAAAAGCAAATCATGAAAAAAGCAAAACTAAGTTTTTGGCAAATATGGAATATGAATTTCGGTTTTTTTGGAATTCAATTCAGCTTCGGTTTGCAGCAAAGCAACATGAGTGCGATCTATAAATACTTAGGGGCAAGCGAAAGCGAAATCCCAATATTGTGGTTAGCTGGTCCGGTCACAGGATTATTGATACAGCCAATTGTCGGTGCAATAAGTGATGGAACCTGGTCGCCCAAGTTTGGTCGACGCAAGCCCTTCTTTCTGGTTGGAGCTATCTTGGCGAGTATTGCATTGGTGTTTATGCCTTTTTCTCAGACCATCTGGATGGCGGCAGGTTTGCTGTGGATACTAGATGCGGGTAATAATATTGCAATGGAACCTTATCGGGCTTTTGTATCTGATAAGCTCGAAAAGAAACAACACTCCTTAGGATTTTTAATGCAGAGTTTCTTTACTGGTCTAGGAAGTACCCTGGCCAATTTTACACCGGCCATTCTCATTTCTCTTGGCGTTTTTGCCTTGTCGGATACGATGGGGAATGGAATTCCGGTAGCGACTTACTGGGCCTTTTTTATTGGTGCATTTGCCTCCATTGCTACGGTGGTGTATTCCGTCCTTACAACTCCTGAATATCCACCTACCCCAGAGGAGTTTGAAAGAATGGCCCTGGAAAAAGCAAAAGGAAATGTGTTTTACCGAACCTATAAAGACGTAGTAGAAGCCATTAAGGAAATGCCTTTGGTGATGAAACAACTTATTCCAGTCAAGTTTTTTACCTGGTATGCAATGTTTTGTTATTGGCAATATCTGACTTCCACATTGTCCTTATCCTTGTTTGATACCCTCGATCAAAATACAGATGGCTTCAAACAAGCTCAGGTACTCACCGGACAGCTCAATGGTACCTATAATATTATTTGCTTTATGCTAGCCTTTGCCTTGGTTCCTTTGGCACTAAAAATAGGTGCAAAAGGAGTCCATTTTTTATGTTTAATCTTAGGCGGAACGGGTTTGCTTTTAATCCCTTATTTGAATATTACAGATGTATTATTCCATATTCCCAACCCTTTTGGAGAGGGGAGTGTGGCCATTACTTCGATCTATCTTTATACCCTTGGTCTTGGAGTTGCATGGGCCTCTATGTTGTCCATGCCTTACCAACTTTTGGCAGGTTCTATACCCAAAGAAAAAACAGGCGTCTACATGGGAATCTTTAATTTGTTTATCGTCATTCCGATGATAATTCAAATATTCACCATGCAATATTTTGTCTATGATTTTCTAGGAAGTAATCCCATCAATGTCGTTCGACTAGGAGGCGCTTTTTTAATCTTAGGTGGACTCTTTACTTTATTTGTTTCTGAAGATCGTTCCTTGGCTTAGAAAGGAAGGCCTTAAGGAAGCGGTAAGAAAAAAGAACTGAATAATTCTATATTTCATCAGATGATTTTTGAAAAAGTATCAAGCGAGATGGATTGGTTAAAACGATCGAAAGAGTTGTTGCAAACAGCCTCTACTCCTTATGGAATAAAAGCCTCTTTGGAGGATAGAGATAATTACGGAGCTGTTTTTACCAGAGATGCCGTAATGGCTGGTATTGCAGGTGTTTTATTGAATGATGAAATCATTATAGAGGGGTTTAAGCAATCCCTGATTCAATTAAAAAAACTACAAGGAAAGCAAGGGCAAATCCCTTCTAATTTTACGGTAAAAGATGGAAAGGTAGTTAAGGTGAGTTTTGGAACGCTTAGTCCAAAAATCGATTCCTGTAGCTGGTATTTAATTGGCGTTGGACTTTTACTGCAAGAGGAAGTGATCGCACAGGCAGATTTTAAATCAAGTGTGGAACAGTGTCTCCATTTATTAGAAGCCATAGAGTTTAATGGGAAGCATCTGATGTATATCCCCAAAGGCGGAAATTGGGCAGATGAATATGCTTATGAAGGCTATGTTTTGTATGATCAGGTTTTAAGAGCTTGGGGATTGTCGATGGTGGCCGCTAATTTTGGCGTTCAGGAATGGGCAGATAAATCCAATGCTATTTTGGCTTGTATTGAGAAACAATATAAGAAAGGCGACAAGGAGTACTTGAATGCTAGCTTTTTTCCAGGCGGAGATTTTGAAAAGTTTGATTTAGCAGCACATACTTTATTGGGTATTGTTTTTGGGAAAAAACAGGACTTTGTAGAAACGTCTCTGGATTGGATAATAAAGACCTTTATAGAAAAGGAAAAATTTCCTCCCGCCTTTTATCCAACCATAGAAAAAGAAGATGTAGAATGGGAACCACTTAGAAAATACCACCTCTTCGCATTTAAAAATAAACCCCACCATTATCACAATGGAGGAATCTGGTGGATTTGGTTGGGATGGTTATCGGTCGCACTTTCTTTTTGGGATAAAAAAGCAGCACTTAAAAAGCTAGAAGAATTGTCCTTTGATTATTTAAATGGTAGAGACCATTTTGAGTTTGATGAATATGTAGCAGCAGATGATTTAAAGCCCTATGGAACCAAGCAACTTTGCTACTCTGCTACGGGCATTATTTTCTTAGTTCTTGCAAAAAATAATTTCGATTTTACAAAATTAAAAACAAAAGAGAAGCCGCTCATCAATGAATCCTTAATTTTAAAGGAAGAGTACTTTGAGCTTTCCGCTGGATTGGCAGATGATTTAGCAAAACAGGCTTTATTGGATAAAAATAAATTAGTTATTGGAGTCTGTGGAGAATCTGGTAGCGGCAAATCTGTTACCGCCAAATGTTTGCAAATAGAATTAGAAAAGAGAAATATCTCTTCGGTTATTCTGCACCAGGATAGCTATTATAAGTTGCCACCAAAAGAAAACCATGAAAAGAGAAAATCAGATTTGAGTTGGGTGGGATCGAATGAATTGCAAATGGAATTATTGCAATCTCATATTGAACAGTTTAAGGCAGAACAGGAAAAGATAATTGTACCGGTGGTGGATTATGAAAAAAACATTTTCAAAGAACACCAAACCATCATCAAAAATAAAACGGTTTTAATCGTCGAAGGCGTTTATGCTTTTCTGCTGGAACAATTGGATTACAAAATTTTTATGGAAAGAACCTACCAGGAGACTTTAGTGAAAAGGAAAAGTCGAACGCGGGAGGTCTATGATCCTTTTGTTGAAAAAGTGTTGGATATTGAACAGTCAATTATTCAACCTCTGCAAGATTTAGCAGATGTTGTTGTTACCAAAGATTATGCTTTAGCAATAAGTGATCGGAAATAAATGACTTCCATTGATTTTTGATTCCTGCGAAAAAACAGAAACCCATCACCAATAAATACAGAGAATTCAGAAAGCCGGACGAATTACAACTATAAGGAG
>CALLVY010000285.1 GCA_938015925.1 uncultured Saprospiraceae bacterium | reverse complement strand
TATTTAAAATGAAAAGCCTCCGGATCTAAATAGTTTTTATACCAATGCTTATAAGTCAACGTTGCCGTCACATCAATAAAAGCCAAGATGCCGAAGACAAATCGGAAAAAGGCTAAAGAGGCGATATCAATTGGACGAAATAAAAAAGGCATAGAAAAACTGTTTTGCCAAAAATAAGAACTTAATCCTAATTAGTGGGATTAAACCTTTCTGCAATAAAAAAAAGGAAAACCCACTTTCGCGAAATTTTCCTTTTTTTCTAAAAAAATCTAAATGGGATTTTACTCAATCACCACCTTACTCACCGCTTTCCCTTCCTGACTAAGCCATTCCAAAATCACCATTCCTTTCGGCAAAGAACTCACATTGATTCCTACATTTCCATCAAAACGCGGCAAAGTCAACAGACTCAATAATCGACCTTGTAAATCAGAAATACGCAAAATACTTTTTTCTTCACTAGCTCCCTCCAAATACAAAAGTCCCTGCGTTGGATTAGGATATAAAGTCATCGAACGATCCGATAAGGCAGGATCTTCTGTACTCGTATTTGGATTGCCCAAGCCATTCCAAACCACAAACTGTCCCATCATCCCATTGTCTTCATGTGGCAAAATATGGCAATGGTACATGTAAGAATTATTAGGCATAATCTCCGTTCCAAAATCATCAAAAGTAGCGATATAGCTCAACTCCCAACCGGGCATCACCAGCACATTATCTTTTGGTCCATCGAAAATCTGAGGATAAAGCGTTTTATCAAGCGCCACACCATTCTCCAAAATCTCCGTCACCCAAAAATGAATATCATGGATGTGCCAAGGATGAGCAATACCCGTGGTGTTCTTGATCGTCCAGATTTCTGTACTATCCAATTTGACCACATCATTGACCACCATCATGTCCATCAGCATACTGTCGATATTGAACAATGGTTTGGTAGAAACATCAAACATATCTTGTCGGAAAGTCTTCACTCGGGTCTTAGAAACCTCGCTCATGGCTGGAGCTTCTGAGGGATGCAAATTAATAGGAAAGGCTATAATCGGAGAAGGAGGCCCTGCGGGTGCTCCAATTACTATTTTCAATAAATTTCGGTCTGTCGCATAGTTATCAGTGGTACTGCTATTACCAATTACGCCAGCTGGTATTTCTGATACTAGGTTTTTGATATAAATCGCCTCTCCTTCCAATCCACGAAGATCAAGTAAGAATTCGGTACGCTCACCAGGAGCCATCAGGATTTTATTTATTTCAAAGGTGCGGGTGGTGTATCCGGCGTCCGTGGCAATCAGATGGGAGGGGAAAGGATTACCATTCTCAAAGGTGAAATTAAAATTAAAGGAAAACTTTCCATCTCCATTTAAGATCCGCAAACGGATCATACTGGCAGGAGCATTTAGAAAGGGATCTACTATTCCATTGACCATATAAGTGTAATCGTCTTTATAGCCTTGGTCGGCTTGGATCTCGATGTCTCCCGTTCCATTTCTTTTAAATTTTTTGGTTTGAAAAATTAAAGGAAAATCATTCACCGAATAGTCGGTTGGTAAGATTTCATGAATTACTGACAATATTAGATCGTTATCAGGATCTTGTACATAAATCATCCCAGATAAACCCATCTGTACCTGGCGGTAAGTCAAGCCCATCGCATGTGGGTGATACCACATCGTAGCGGATTTATCTTTTACTTCAAAGGTTGGAGGTTCCCAAAGTCCGTTAGGTAGAATCAGTTGGTGAGGGCCACCATCAGCCGCTTGTGGTACATGTGCTCCATGCCAGTGGGTGGTGGTGTTTTCACTTAATTCATTGAGTACGGAGACTTCTAAAGAATCTCCATATTCCCAAGAGATCGTTGGTCCTAAGATAGAGGTCGTTCCTGGATTATTAAAATCTTCAAAAGCAAAAGTGGTAACCATCGTATTGAGCGTATCAGTCGTACTCATGGGACTAAAATTGTGCTCGGTTTGGATGACATCCAGATCATAGCCGCCTTCAGTATTGTATTGAATGAGAGGAGGAATAGAAATGGGATTGACAAATTCCTGTGCGCTTAGACTTGTGGAGCTGAGTAGCAGCAGGACTAGAAAGAGTTGGAAGGTAGAATTTGTTTTCATGTAAAAGGTGTTTTTAGAGGTTTAGATAAAGATTGAATTCAAGTCCTTGCCTGTTCTTTTCAATAGAAGATTTTGACAAGTTCCTGAAAGGAATAAAGGTAGGAATAAGCTGTTTTGGAGTGAAATTTTTAGCTTCCAATGTTCTGAATGGTAGGAAATATGTGCTGAATGGTTAATGATTTGCTGCTTTTCTCGGTTTGCGGTTCTTTTTGGCGATAAAATAGAAGCATACCTTTTTGGGGAAAATATTTATTAAATGCTTAAGAATGAGTTATTTGTGTTTGTTTTGATGAAATTTTTAATTGGAAAAGACGAAGAATTAATATTGTTGAGATGTTTGAGAAATTGTATTTTTAACAGGACTTACTTTCAAACGAATGATTTCTAAAACCACTCCCTTTATGCGCTCCAGATATATAAGCTGTTTATTGTTGCTGATTACTTCCTCTTTGGCTTTCGCCAATCCTTTTTCCAATACCGTCGATCTGTCCTTGGAGATGACTACTAGCAATCTTTCTCCCAATCAATACGACACTTATTCCATCACGATTTCAATTCAGAATGAAGGCGAATCTACAGCCACCGGAATTGGCGTGTCTATTCCACCTCGTGCTAAGGTTTTGCCTGTCGGCGGCAATGAATACCTCGCGAGCCAAGGTACTTTTGATCCTTATTTTTCCAACTACTGGACAGTAGGCGAACTCTCCGCTGGAGCAACAGCCACGATTCAAATAAATTTATTCCTCTTTGGAGACATTCCAGTTCAGCATTACGCTCAAGTGATGACTTGCGCAGAAACAGATTTAGACAGCACCCCCGGCAATGGTACTTGCTGTACTCTCTCAGAAGATGATGAAGCGACCACGGGCGAACCTGTTTTGGAAAAACCAGATCTTCGAAGCACCAACTGGCATTGTAGCTATGAGGTTTTACAAAATACCAATACCGATATTTCTTTTGCCATAGACAATCAAGGAAGTGCAGCCACTACGGGAAGATGTCTCACCGGAGTTTATGTCTCCATTGATCCGCATTATGATGCCAGTGATGTATTGGTCGGCGAAGTTGAACTTTCTGATCTTGCAGTAGGATTGACCGATGGCATCGAAGCGTCTTTGGTCTTTGAAAATTTTCAATCTGGTTTTTATTATTTACATCTGATCGTCGATCACGACGAGGCCGTCAATGAGTCTAATGAAAACAACAACATCAATTCCCGAGGAATTTTTATCCATCCCGCAGCAGCTACTCCAGTAGCGGATCAAGTCACTCCTTTAGGCGAAGGCCGATTTCTCTGTTCTACTTTACTTTCCGATGGCGAAGGCGTAGAAATTTTAATTGATAACCTAGACGACACCCATACGGAAGTCTTAGTAGATGGCTTTGGTCATATCGTTTCCACGGAAGTATTTCCTGCTCCCCAGGTAGAGCGACTAGAAATCGTCGACAACAGCATTATTCGAAAATGGATTGGCAATACCATTGATTATGAAAAAGAGATTCCGCAAGACTTGCGCGATGAATTTTTTATGTTTCCTGAGGTCGCGGAATTTAATGATAATTTGGTGTTGTTTGCTTATTATTCTCCTCTTCCGATGACGCCCACCTCTAACGAAGTTTTTCATAGTTTCCATGTTGTAAAATTAGATGAAGATATGAATGAATTGGCTAGAACGACGCTTTCGATAGGAGCTTATTTGCCTTACATCAAAATGGAAGGAGCGGTACAAATAGATGCGGATAAAGTGGCCTTGGGTTTTCAGTATTCTCAGCCATACCATGAGTCGATGTTTTTTAGCTATGTATTGGTGATTGACGAAGACTTAAGTGTGATTCCTCAAACGGCGGAGGTTTTAGAAAGCCGCTATGTTCGGCCTACTGGAGTTGTAAAAAATGATTGTGATCAATCTGTAGTCCAAAGCTATTACGGTTTCACCCATCAAGGAGGGAGTTCCTCGTTTCGCCGAAGTGAATTAAAGGGAAATTTTGTTGATGGAGTTTTTGAGGACTATTACAATGCTGGAAAAATTAACAGAAATGTTAAGCATGTACCAAGTCAGTATGAAAACTTTTTTGATATAGATAAAGAAAATGGCGATTATATCCATGCCCTTGAGCATACGATTTACCTGCCGGTTCCCTGGGATAGTACCTTGTATCCTCAACTAGTCATTGCCACCGGAAAAGACGATATCGAATACCAACGAGATTCTTTTTACATCAAAAATGTACTTTTAGAAATGTATGACCTGGAAGGTGGTTTGTTTTTCCTTTCTTCGAATAATACCACTTTGGAATTATTATCCATGAATTATGATTATCCCTTGCCAACGGAGTTTGTGGATTTAGAACTGTCTACGGATTTTAGTGTACCCTTTATTGAAATCGGAGAAGAATATTCCGTCACTTTTACTGTCGTCAATGAAGGGCCTTTAGACGCCAGCGAAATCACCGTTGAAATTCCTAAGCCAAGCGCTGTTGAATATGGAGCCGGAAGTTTTTATTCGGCCAGTCAGGGAGGTTTTGTGGATGATAAATTTGCCATTTGGACGGTGGGGAATTTGGCCGCTGGGACCTCCGCAAGCATTACTTTGGATTATGTCTTGCCTGCTCCTATGGAAACTCGACGGCTTATTCATCCTGGGCAAGTTTTGCACAGTGCCGAACCAGACTATGATAGCAAACCAGGAAACCAAGCCTATCATTTTGGTTTTGAAGATGATGAAGGAACGGAATATCGATCGGTAGCCATAGGCTTTGCTCCGGAGCGTCCACAGACTGGGTTGACCTCGGCGCGGAGCGCTCAGGTTTTTCCGAATCCTGTTTCTGGAGAATCACTTAATCTCCTTGTGTTTGCGGAACTAGAATCGCGGAGTGAAATTCAGGTGATTAATCTTTTAGGACAATCGCTCTATCAATCTTCGCTCCTTCTTGCTGCTGGAAAAAACAGGGTTCAAGTGCCCGTTGGGGATTTGCATCCTGGGCAGTATTATTTGGTTCTGCGTAATGAAAATGGATTGGAGGAAAACCATTCATTTATCGTCCTTCCAAAACCTTAAGCTCTTTTTAGAAGACTTTATATATAGTGATGACCTTTGGATTTTAATGATGAATCCAAAGGTCATTTTTGTTTTGTTTTAATCCCTTTTCCCTCTGAAGCCCTTGTATTTGTTGAAAAAAGGAACATTTTCTATCAGAATGTTCCTTTTTTTGTTTGATGTTTTAATTTGTTGATTGTCAGTTAGTTAGATTGTTTAAAATCTTGTTTTTGATAATTTAAAACTATTTTTTGTTTTAAAAAATAATAAAAAACAAACAAAAAGTTGTTTTAGATTAAAATAGTGCTTAATTTGCGTACATAATGAACATGATTTGGTGATGAACGGATCTTTTTTCAAACAAATTCTTTAATCATGGAACTTCAAATATTAGTCAGTAAAAAAGGAACACGGGTGGTTACAGCCTCCAATTTACATCAAGCACTTCGCTTGCCTGACCATAAGTACAATAGCAATATTGAAAAATGGCTCAGTGATGTATATGCCTTTAAAGATGATGTCCGAAAGCCCATAGACCTCAAAGATTATTCACAAAGACCATTGAAACACAGTAAGCTTAAAGATTACTTTATCTCTATCGAATTGGCTAAGCTAATTACCTTGAATTCGAATAGTGGCGTAAAAATGCATTTTGCCAAATGGCTGATGTCTTTGCAAGAGCAAGTTGAAAATGCAGAATTATTAACCAAAGATCAGGTACTCGCGGTATTGGAATTGTCCAAAGTGATGGGCTTGGTCTCTTGTCAAAAATCCGTAGAGAAACAACACCTCAGACAGTACGAAGCCAATAATGGCTCTGCCCACCAGTGGTGGCAATACCGTGCTCAATTATTGGGCTACTCTTCCGAAACTTTAAAAGCAAAGATGGAAGAGGTGGGGAAAAATTACAAAGGCAAGAATTTATTGCAAATGTTAGTCAAAGTCGACCAGTATGAAATCGTACGCATGTCGATCATTGATTTGTTTATAGCCTTAGGAAAAAGTTATTCCTACGCCAAGAATATGGGCGATCTCGCTAAGATCTTTGCCAAAGAGATGAAAGTGGAAATATGGGATGACCGTGGCTCAGATATTAATTTTGCTTCGGCAAACCTCAATCAGGATTTAATCTCCGAATTGAGAAATTTTGAATATGGTAGTTCTTTTGGTTTCCTAGAAGCGGCCTAAGAGAGGGAAAAGAAAGGATTGATTTGTTTACTTCGTGAGTTTTCCTTCAGTCGGGTTATTATATGGATTTTTCTTCGGTTGATTTATAATAGTAATCTCCCTTCGGTCGATTTATTGCAGTAATCTCCTTTCGGTCGATTTATTGCAGTAATCTCCCTTCGGTCGATTTATTGCATGAATCTCCTTTCGGTCGATTTATTGCATGAATCTCCCTTCGGTCGATTTCCCCAAAAAGCTAAAATATAGATAAATGGAGGTTGGTTGTAACTGTTTTACTTGATTGTTTGAGCAGCGCAATCAACTCCACTTATTCCTCTTCTGAGGCTTGGTAAACGAATTGTTCGGAGGTCCTTTTTTGTTATAACAACTTCTAATCTTACCTTGAATTCCTTTTCTAAAATATTCCTAATATAGGATTGGTCTTATCAGAGCGTGTTTAAAATTTATTTTAAACACGCTCTGACTTTCGGAAAATTACTAACATATTGGTAATTTTGTCCTTGGTTTAGCGCTTTCTTGAGTAATCTCTGGATAACTCAAAGAGTTATTCCCCGTTATACACTAGCGAAACACACAAATAAAACGATTATGGCACAAGTAACTTATAACGAAGATAATATCCGTTCCCTCGATTGGCGAGAACATATCCGTATGCGCCCAGGAATGTATATTGGTAAATTGGGAGATGGAGCAAGCCCTGACGACGGTATTTATATTTTGATTAAAGAGGTCATCGATAATTGTATCGACGAATATGTAATGGGCTTTGGTAAAACCATCGAAATCATAGCAGAAGAAGGAGAAATCTCAATCCGGGATTTTGGTCGGGGTATTCCTTTGGGGAAAGTGGTCGATTGTGTATCCAAAATCAATACGGGAGGTAAATACGATTCGAAAGCCTTTAAAAAATCAGTTGGTCTGAATGGAGTAGGTACCAAGGCGGTCAATGCCCTTTCAGAATATTTTCTGGTACAGGCTTTCCGAGAAGGTAAAACCAAAGTCGCAGAATTCACAAGAGGAGAGATTACCAATAATGAAAAAATCAAAAAGGCCAAAGAAGAAAATGGTACGCTGATTCGATTTCGACCAGACGATAAGATCTTTAAGAAATTTCGATTCCGTCCAGAATTTATCGAACAACAACTTTGGAATTATGCCTATCTAAATGCCGGGCTCAAGTTGATTTTCAATAAAAAAACATTTTATTCCAGAAATGGCCTGCTCGATTTGTTGACCAGAAAAACAAATACAGAGCAATTACGCTACCCAATCGTTCACCTCAAAGGAGAAGATATAGAAGTCGCCATTACACACGGCCAGCATTATGGCGAGCAATATTATACTTTTGTAAATGGACAGAATACGACTCAGGGTGGAACTCACCTGGTAGCTTTTAGAGAAGCCATAGTCAATACTGTGCGTAGCCACTTCAATAAGAGCTATGACGCAAAAGATGTACGAGCTTCCATCATCGCCGCAATTAGTGTTCGAGTAGAAGAACCCGTTTTTGAGTCTCAAACAAAGACCAAACTGGGCTCTCAAAATATCGGCCCTGACGGGCCTACCGTTCGATTATTTATCAATGACTTTCTTTCCAAAGAACTGGATAATTTCTTACACCAAAATCCAGAAGTAAGTAAAGAACTTCAAAAGCGAATCGTTCAATCAGAAAGAGAAAGAAAAGAAATTGCCGGAATAAAAAAATTGGCCAATCAAAGAGCCAAGAAA
>CALLVY010000284.1 GCA_938015925.1 uncultured Saprospiraceae bacterium | reverse complement strand
GTCAGCGTAATCGCAATAATATAAGCCATCAAGACACCCACTGCGCCGTCAAACCCAAAAGTTTGAATATGCGGTATGGGAGACATCGCAATGGTAAGGAAACCGATGATCGTCGTTAGAGAAGTCAATAATAAAGTTGTTCTCAGTTCTTGTAGACTATTCAAGATCGCCTGATATTTTTCGTGGCCTTTGGCGAGTTCTTGCTGATACTTGGTATACAAATGAATGAGATCAGACATTCCCACTACCGCCATAATTGTAGGATACATCAAAGTAGCCAGATTGATACTTCTACCGATAGCCGCAGCATAGCCATATAAAAAAATCAAACCGATCAAGACACTTAAAGTCGGAACCAAAATAGCAAAAAAGGAACGGTACAAAAACAAAAGCACTAGCACCACCATGCCCATAAAAAGCGGAACCAACATAATATTTTCCTTTTCCAGCATATCAATATAACTGGTCTGGGTATACATTCTTCCGCCGAGGTGATAATCGGACAAGCCCAAGCTTTCCGTGATGGTGTAAATCCTTTGTAGCAAAGAATCTTCCTGTGTCTCCGTCAAATCGCTTTTCAACTCCATCAACAAGGCCAGCGTTTTGCTGTCTTCACTGAGTAAAAGATGTTTGATTCTCGGATCGGCAAGAAATCTTTTTTCGCTTTTGGCAAAATCGGGATTATCCAATTTCAGCAATGGGATTTCGACAATTCCAAAAGGACTCTTTCGATATTCCGTGGCATTGGTAAGGCTGAAGACTCTTGAAATCCAAGGTTCTTTTTGGAATAAGAGGGTCAGGCTATCGATCTGTTTTAAAAAGGAACGTTCAAAAACGCTTGGTTCGTTTTGCATGGCGAACATCAACAGGTTTTCGTCGGTATCAAAGTCTTTTTGATATTGTTGGAAATAATCTACGGATGGGTCTCCTTTGGGAAAGAAGTTTTCAAAATTATAATCGGCTCTTAAATTTGGAATGACATATAAGGAAGCTCCCAAACAAAGCAGGGCGATGATCAAAACAGGGACTCGAAATTGAAGAATATTCAAAAGCTATTATTTTGAACAAAAGTAGTCTACCTTACTCGTAAATCAAAGGAATAGACATTCTCTTTGCAGCTCCTTCAACAGATAGGTAATACAATCCTTTCTTCGGCAATAGTTGAGCATTTAGGAGAAAGCTAGTTTCCCCAGTATTTAGGGTCACTGGAATGCTTAGCAGTTTTTTCCCATCCAATTGGAAAATATTTATGCTAAGTGTTTCAGAATTAAAACCTGGCAGCTTAACCAAAATTTGAGTTTCTTGGTTAAATGGATTTGGGAATGCTTTTAGAGAAGTCTCTTGGCTAGGATTGGTACTTGATATTCCAGTGCTCAATAAGCTATTTAATTGCACCTCTCTAAGCTCCATGCTGCCATTCTCTTCCAATACCGCCTCTGTTGGGTAATCTTTATCCAGAGACAACGTTTCGCTTAGACGACCATTGGTCTTCGCTTTAAATCGCAGGGTATAAAAATCTTGCGTTCCAGCTTCTAAGATTTCGGACTTAGCGGTCCAAACCACAACTATATCCCCAGTCTGATGTTCATGCGAAGCCCATTCTCCGGGCAATGTCTGAGTGGAACTGCCACTCTTTATTTTCATCAAGTCCAAAACGTCCGTATCGTATTCCAAGCCCATTTGCAATCCAAGCAAAGGATTCTCCAAATCCATTCGAATCAAAACCTCTACTTCTTGTCCCGCCTCAAAAATTTGATCTTCAAAAACCAAATCCAAACTCTTTTGCAAAAACTCACTATTCGGATCGGACTGGAATCCGGGAGAAACATCTCCATTGACGTCTCCTACCTTTATTCCGATAAAATCTGATCCAGAAACACTTCCCACTACTCCACTGCAATCATAAGTTTCAGGAAAATCTTCGGCCAAGGGTATCAATGGATTCGTAAAAGTATAATCGGCATCTACAAAACGCCAGGAAGAATTATTGACAAAGGAAGAATCAAGAAAAAGTAAAGCTCTTTGAATAAGAACGAAATCAATAATACTCATTCCATTATCATTATTGACATCTGCAGCGATTATTTTATAAGGGGAATCCAGCGTATCTACAAACAACAAATGTCTTTGAATCATCACCATATCAATCACGGACAATCCCACTCTAATGTTTTGATCTTTCTCTGGCGTAATTGGGCAATTGACTGGAAAAGTTTGCAAAGAATAATTGCCATCGGTTCCCGTTGTTGCTAAACCGTCTAGGTCTACATCATTGATTCCTTCTCCCGATTCTTTTCTAATATTGCCACTAATACTTACTTGCAGCGGCATGTTACTTACGCCGATGCTGTCTAGTGGAAAAGAGTAAATAGATCGCGCGTGGGTACCGACATTCAGTTCATTATAAGTTTCATTATAAGCAATATCGTAAACAGGAACTATCGGCATTCCAAGCCCCAATCGTTCCCAGTGATTTCCACCATCTAAGGTGGCATAAAGGCCACCATCCGTTCCAGCAAAAATGACTTGACCGTTATAATTGGGCATGATAAAAAGGTCATTGACTCCCAAAGGCGGTAAATCTCCAGAAATATTAATCCAAGTAGCTCCCCGATCATCTGATCGATGCAAATGAGGAATCAATTCTCCATCCTTATAACCAGAGTGACTTACAAAAACAACGTCTGCCTGATCTGGTGAAGCCACCACATCGGTCACATATCGAACAGGCAATCCTGTACTAATATCATTGACGGTACCATCTGGATTTTTCCTGCGCACCTTCGCATCAGAAGTTCCCACATAAATCAAAGCACTATCAATCGGAGATTCAGAAAGCGTACTCATCAAATGATAACGAGGTAAAGTTACTCCATCTGGCGCAGCCAAGTTTCCAGTGATCGGCACCCAATTTGGAATAGCTCCGTTGGTACTGATGTAAAGACGGTCTGTTCCGGTATATAAAATATCTGGATTGTGCGGACTAATGATGTATTGCATATCCCAAGATTTGGGTTCTCCGGCATTCAGACCATTAGAGCCATAGGAAAATCCGACACCTCCATTGGTGGTTGCCCAAATGTCTCCATTTTGAGTTTCTACATAAAAGACATTTGGGTTCGTTGGATGAAAAGCGACTTGAAAACCATCCCCTCCAAAAATGCGATCCCAATCCGTGGCATCTGAACGCGAGCCCATTTGTGTACCATTATCTTGAGTACCTCCATAAAAGGCATCTGGGTCGTGTGGGTTATAAGCAATTCGATAAAACTGCGTTGCCGGAATATCTTCAATATCTGACCAGGTATTCGTTCCGGGTTCCATTTTATACATTCCTCCATCGTTCCCCAAAAGGATTGTTCCAGAACTATTAAAAGTCAGGTCATGTTGATCCACATGTGGTATAGCGCCTCCTCCAACTTGAGAAAGAATGAACCAGGAGTTTCCACCATTCGTAGAAGCCCACAGCTGTACGCCTAAGATAAACAAGCGATTATCATTGTTAGGATCAACTCGTATTTGACCGAAGTACCAACCAAATCCGCCAAGTGCATTGGCAAAAAGTCCGGTTGATTGATCGGTAGGTATTGCTGTCCAGTTGACCCCTGCGTCCGTTGTTTTATACAAACCGTGAACATTAAAATCCAAGCCAACATAAAGCGCAAAGACATGATCTGAATTGGTTCCAGACATGGCCAATCCTACCCGACTCAATCTTTCTTGCGGCAAGCCTCCTCCCAACATCGTCCAGGTCTGTCCACCATCTGTAGATTTATGGACTCGTGCACCATTGCCACTAATGATCGATTGATTATTATTTCTAATTCTATCCCAACCTGCGGCATACAATACTTGTGGATTATCTGGATTGAGCAATATATCTGCTACTCCCGTAGAATCGCTTATAAATAAAACTTGCGACCAATTCGCTCCGCCATCCGTTGTTTTGTATAAACCACGCTTGTTGCTTTTGGCAAAAGGCAAACCCATGGTGCCTGCATAAATGATATCACTATCTGTTGGATCAATGGCAATTCTAGAAACAATGCCTTGATCAGCCAAACCAATTTGCGTCCAGCTTTCGCCAAGATCATTGGATCGATAAACGCCTTGTCCGATAAAAGGGTAACTGGTAATATTAGGATCTCCTGTTCCTGCATAAACCGTATTAGGATTGCCGGGATCAAAAATTAAATCTCCAATGGCTAGGTAAGGTTGATCATCAAAAACAGGATACCAGGTGGCTCCACCATCTATCGTTTTAAAAATTCCTCCAGCAGAATAACCTGCTAAGATGATATTATCGTTGCTCGGATGTACGGCAATGGCATTGACTCGACCTCCAGCATCGCCAGGTCCTCGCAAATCCCAGGGATGATCAAAACCAGGAAGAGAACTAGATTTATTCAACATTTGATTACGAGCCGTTTTTAAAGCATTGGTATAAGCTTTAATATCTGGCTGAGCATCAGGGAAACTATGTTGTAGGAAAAAGTGGTCACTTGGCGCACTTTTTTCGGCAAGTTTGTCTGGTTTTCCTTCCATTTCTTCCAAGGGTGGCAAAGGCCAAAATAGAAAAATTGCAATAAGAAAAACCAAGAAGTAGTCTAGTAAGCTTCGGTTCAAAATGTTCATTAGAAAGATTCGTTTTTCTGTTTTCCTTGGGGGGAAAATATTACTGGGGGAAGTAATCCTACAAAAATAGGTTTTTTTAAGGGAAAATGCTGAAAAAAGTAGTCGTCTTCTCGGCTATTCTGAGTTAGGTGTAAAATAAGTTGGGAAAATTAAAGCATTTGCAGGTTTGGTTGGCAATCAGGAAAACCTTTAAATCCGTAAATAATCTTATATTCGCAAAAAACGAACATGCTGACGCTGGACCAGGATTTACAAGCGAAGAAAGAGAATTTGGAGGAATTTGGAGCCTTGTGCATCCGAATTCTGCAGTACCTTCCCAATGTGCTACAAGATTATGAAGAGAAGCACAGTTATCGCATTTATCGACAGCAAATTGCTGGAACTACGAAATTTATCCGCCCAATCAATACCAAGTTATTTTTGGATCAAACCGCTATTTTCCAACAGCGATTCGCGGAGATGATGGAAGTTTTGGCTTTAATCAAAGCGGGCGGAAGCCCTGATCTTTTTGGTCAGCATACGGCCGATCAAGTTTTGTATACCATCCAACAATCTATTGGTGCTGGCCTGGACTTACTCGTCAAACCCAATAGTGCGCGGAAGCATGCGGGCAATCGTTTTGAAGAATTGATTCAATCTGTTTTTTCGGAAATGGGTATCGCCAATAAAAAGATGGTCTTGCAAATTCCTTATGAAACGGAAGAAGGAGAAAAGATTTATAAGTGTGAAAATGATTTGATTTTGAGTCCCTACCCGGAGGTTCGTTCTACCAAAACTTTTTTGGATCCCTCAGAAATCGTTGTTTCCATCAAAACCACTTCTAAGGATCGGATGGGGAAAATTTTTATTGATAAAATGCTTTTGGAACGTTTTGTGGGACATCCGCAGAAAGTCATTGGTATTTTCTTGCACGATGTGCAGCGGAAAGAAAGTGATAATGTGAGTTTTACTTTGGTGTCTGGTTTGTTTATGGTGTATACGCAGTTTTTGGTGGAGTTGGAAGGAATTTATTACCTCGATCCTCCTCCCAATGCATTGAAAGATCCTTTTAGAAAACACATGAAAAGTTTTGCTCAATTTCTGTTGCGGGATTTTCGGGAAATGTTGGTGGCGGAAGAAGATTAGTGTTTTGGAAATTGATGACTAACTAAGGATTCTGCCAAATCAGAAAAATCTACGCAATCCAATTCTACATTGTATCCAGTAGCACTGCCATAAGGAGAAGCCTCTTTTTTTAAATCTATTTTCTGAACACGATTGCATTCCAGACAAATCGAATAAACTTCCACAATCCTCTCCCCTTCAAAAACAATCACTCCGTGTCGCGGATTAAAACAATCTGCGGAAGGAGACTCCATGGTCTTTTCTTTTTCACAAGTCAATATCGTTCTTAGGTCTTTTAATTCTTTTCCTGTAAATACCTTCTTACTTTCCCAGCGGATACTTGGATGATACTTATTATTGGAATCCATCAATAATCTAGTCATTGGAGGCAAGGGCATATCTCTTGCAGGATCGTAGTTGGGATAGAGGTTTTGATAATATTCTTGGATGTGTTTTCCGCCATTGGATGGAACATTTTCTAATCCTGGCGGTGGCGGTGGCGGTGGCGGTGGCGGCAATACTCCTCCCTCATAACTTAGGATATAAAGAGAATCTATCGTTGGTTTTTTTGGAGGATACCATTTCGATAACATTTGTTGAATGGAATTTTCTTCATAATATTCTAAATCCAAATTTCCTTCTAGTTCTTGCAAAATAGACTTTAAAGCGACTTCCTCTTCCTCCAAATGATTTTTAAAAAGATATTCGATCGCAGAGAATTCGTGTTCTTCATAGGCCAAATATTTTATCCGATCCAAATTTCTCCCTTGATAGATTCTATTTTCAAGTGCCGCATGGAGTAAAATTTCATCAATGGGTTCGCTGTATAAAATGAGTTGATCCATTGACCATAGCGTTCTGCTATCTGAAATTTTCCGTTCTCGCTGTTCAAAAGTATCTGTAGAAAAATCTTCCCCAATCTCTCTTCCGTACTCCGTCCTTAAACCAAGATAGGTATAGTAAATTCTATCCGGTATAGTACTCGTCGTTAACAGGCACATCAGCGAAGTATCAAAGGAACGTTTGTCCTCAAAAAACTTCTGAAAAAGCCAAAGAGGATCTACTTCTTCTCGCTCTATCAATGCTTGAGCGGCACCAGCTACTACTCTCCCATTTTCATGGTCTAATAATTCCAGCAATTTTTTCCTGGAAGCTCTTTTTCTAAGTTTTTCTACATTCGTAAAATAATAATTATCTTCTCCGAACATTCCCAAAAAACTTACTTCCATCCACCTGTCCTTTGCCAAATTATCGACCACTCTATCTACATTATTTTGCAAAGACCATTGAATGAGCAGCATCACTCCGAGCAACAGTAGTATTTTTTTCATAGCGAGGATTGAGTTGAAATTATTTTAGATTTCGTGATTATTCAACCTTTAAGCAGGAGCCCTTCCTGCGGTAGGCAGGTTCCAAAACTGGAGACACTGTTTGTAGTTTTGTTAGTATTGGGTAGTGGCCAGAGGCCAGCAATCCGATCCGGTTTAAATGCAATAGCATTTACCGAGCATCCGCAGGTGGTTAAAAAATCCTTGGCTCGGTGAATGCTATTGCATTCCATCCGAGATGGCTGTCGGCCTCTGGCCGCTACCCGATTCCCTTCCCAGTATTTGAAAAGCTTTCATTTGAGCTGAATACTTACTAGATTTCTAAGATCTAAAATAAGAGATACTTCAAAGTTCAATTTCGACCAAGCAGTTGGATTAAAAGACCAAATTCTTGTCTTGAGGCTGTCGAAATATATTTAGTCGTCCAATTTCCCTGCAATAAAAGCAGTCGTCCAGGCAGATTGAAAATTATAGCCCCCCGTGATTCCATCAATATCCATCACCTCACCCGCGAAGTATAAATTTTTACAAACCCGACTTTGCATGGTTTTAAAATCTATGCTCTCCAAACTCACGCCGCCACAAGTCACAAACTCCTCTTTAAAAGTGGTCTTCCCTTTCACAGCATAAACATCATTGGTCAAAACATTGACCAATTTATTCAAACCTTTTTTCCCTAGATCACTCCATTTCTTTTTCAGCGGCAAATCTACTTTTTCCAACAAGTATAACCACAGTCTTTCTTTCAAAGAATAGGGTCGATAATTGGCTAATATTTTTTGGGGATGTGATTGGACGATTTCTTGTAGATCTGACAAAACCGTTTCGTGTTTCGCTTCATTGACCCAATTCACTTGTGCTTTAAATTCGTAATTGAGGTCACTGAGAATTCTAGCGCCGAAGGCGGATAATTTAAGGATAGCGGGGCCACTCATTCCCCAGTGGGTGATGAGCAAAGGGCCATCTCCTTTGAGCTTGGTCCCCTGAATACGGACTTGCGTTTTTTCGATCACGATGCCCATTAATTCACGGATAGATTCCTGTGGCATATTGAAAGTAAAAAGCGAAGGAACGGGATCTTCTATCTTGTGATTTAGGGCTTCCAGCCATTCTAGACCGCTGCGTTTGGGAGAGCCACCAGTGGCGACAATTACTTTATCGAAGATGCTGGGCGGAGCCACTTCCTTGCGAAAATGAAGTTCTAGTTTTTCACCAACAGATTTGATGGCCGAAATGCCATGATCGATTTTGAGTTGAATCCCTATCTTTTTAGCTTCCTTTAAAAAGCAATCAATGATACTTTGAGAATCTTGCGAAACGGGAAAAACACAATTGTCTTCCTGCGTCATCAAAGCAACTCCCCGATCTTCAAACCACTCCATCGTATCGGCGGTACTAAAAACACGAAATGCCTTTTTTAATTTTTTCCCTCCTCTGGGATAGGCTTCCGCTAATTTTGAAATAGCGGTACATCCATTGGTGACATTACATCTGCCCCCTCCAGATATTTTCACTTTCGATAAAATCTTTTTGGATTTTTCAAAAATCGTAACCTCGGCTTTTGGATGATGCTCCTTAACTGACAATGCTGCGAAAAAACCTGCCGCACCTGCTCCTATTACTGCTACTTTCATTGGATCTATATCTATATTTTGCTCCTAGTGTTTAAAGTAATTTTTTCGAGGCGAAAGGTACAGAAGAATATAAGACTTTCTTAAGGAGATGGATAAAATCTGGCTTTAGAATCAATCTAACATTTTCCACATCAACTCTTTCATCAGCTTATAAGCGACCATGGCGGTCATATTATTTATATCTCTGACGGGGTTGTATTCAACAATATCGGCTCCTACCAAAGTATGCGGGATCTCTTGAATAATTTGTATTAAAGTTCTGGTAGAAAGGCCGCCAGGTTCATGATGAGAAATTCCTGGAGCGAATGCCGGATCTAACACATCTAAGTCCAGTGACACATAAAGTGGCGTTTTTAAATCCTTGAGAAAGTCAAAATTAAAATCCTTCATCTCTACGACCTTTACTCCATATCTATTGGCTTGTTCTTTTTGATGGGTATTAAAAGTGCGGATGCCAACTTGGGTCAAAGAATTCAATAAACCTTTTTCCATCAAACGCGCAAAAGGAGAAGCATGGGAATAAGGATTGCCTTCAAAATCTTCGTAAAGATCGGCATGGGCATCCAAGTGGAGAACATTTAATCCGGGATACTTTGACGCAAAAGCTTCGATGATTGGAAAAGAAATAGAATGGTCGCCGCCTAAAGAAAGCAAAGGATCGCCCGCATTTATTTCTTGGTCAATTCGATCTTTTATGGTTTGATAAACGGCTTTGGCTTCCATGCTTGGAAAAGACAAATCGCCTAGGTCGGAATAATTTTCTCCATTGCGAAAGGCGATGCCGTGTTCACAAAAGGCATTGGCGGAGCCATCGCTATCCATGAGTCGGATTCGTGGCGGAGCTTGGCTTGGACCTTTTAGAAAAGAAGAATGATTGTCAAAAGGAATGCCGATTAGTTTTATCATGGTAGGTATAAAGGTTAAACAAATTCTGCGCTACTCCTGCCATTGATAAGTCGTTCACAGGTGCTTTCAAATTGTTGGTACTGCAGATTGACATCTACGGTCGAAATGGTTTTTCCGTATTGGTAAGCAATTAAAAATTCTTCATCGCCTTCAAAAGTCCATCCCTTTACATCTCCCACACAATCGAGAAAATCTTCATTGAGGTCGAATTTGAGCTCGCTCCAATTTTCCGTTGTAATTTGATAGCGTTCTTGAAATTCAGGAGTGGTTGCAAAAGGAGAATCTTCGGATACAAAAAAATCTTTGATGGCACTCATCGTGCTTTTGGGTCGAATCACAAAAGGAAAGAGGTCTAAAGAAGGAAAGACAAATTCAAAAACAGTGGTTTGTGTTTTCCCCAAATCCCCATAATAAAGGAAGTCATAAATTCGGAATCGTCCCAGGACTTTTGCAGAACGCATGCCCATGATGGCTTTGATTCGTTTGTCTCGTCGACCTTGAAACAACTCAAAGCGTTCCAATTCCGGAGCCTCTTCTTCCATTCGGCTTTTATGCTTAAAAGACCAATTATTTCTCCTTGCCAAATTGCGTTGCGCCTTAATTCTGGGATCAGGAAATAATTGACTGGCAAGATCTTCGAAGAATGCTTTCATTAAGAGAAATCGTTTTTAGCAAGGAATGCCTAAAATTAAGGTATTCCTTGCTAAATAGTTTACTTAAATCCAGATTTTTAAGCAGGTGGTCAAAATTGTGTTACCAATAAATTAGTTCGTACCTCTTGAACCTCCGTTGTCGGTTTGAGAGGAATTTTGTTTTTAGCCGAGGCATGAACGAGCAAGGCTCGTGAACCGCAAAGCGGACGGGGGGCTCAAGGCGATGCCTGGCATCGGCGAGGCTTTTTAACGATGGATACGAATAAAAGTCGCTCACGTTATTATGTGATTTAATTTGACCACCTGCTTATTTTAAAATCACGCCAACATTCAAGCCTACTCGATAGCCCAATTGATTGCCATTTCTTTTTTCTGAAACCGTTTCGGCCATTCTTTTAAAATCGCTTTTCTCTTGAAAGAAGCGATACTTGGGACCTGCATAAGTTTCGAAAAACCATTTTTTCGAAAACCAAACCTTATACCCCAAAATAAGTCCTGGATTAAAGGCATGCTCCCGCTTACTAATCAGATAATCGTCATTTAGCTCGCGTTCACCACCCGGTGTATCCTGGGTCTTGGCAAATTCTAAAAAAGCGCCAACAAAAAATAAATTTTTATTCTTCTCCAGATCTACCGGCTTGGTCCACCATCGAGCTTCTGGAATAATAGAAACCACCGCCGTGGCACCACCGTCGGTATTTTGCATATCTATTCCATAAAAGTTCATGGAAAGTTGTGCAGAAACCCTAGGATTGATTTGGGATTCGTAAGCCGCCCCAAAAGCATAAGCAAAAAGATTGGTAGGAAGTACCAAAAATCTTCCTTTGATATTGTCTTTTTGAGCAAAGACAGAAAGATTTAGGCATAGGAAGCTTGAAAGAATTAATAGCTTTTTCATTAGTTGCCGAATCGTTTTTTTTCCTTGACTTTTACCATCTTAGCATCAGCCAAGAAATAAAAATCAATGGAGGGGGTTCCAATAGTTTAGTTCCTTTTACACAGGAACCTCCTCCGTCGATTAGTCAAAGAAGTGGTGTTTTAAGAATTCATCTCTCAAAAACCATAACGAGCCACAAGCACCATTCGCTTCTAACTAAAAGAAAATAATTAATCAATTATTTCATAATCAATATCCAATTTTCGCAAAGCTCTAAAGGCTGAACTAGTGGTTTTACTAGACACCTCGATATCCACAGCAGAACCATCGAGTAAAATATCGGTCAACTCCCGAGCCAGAGAATTATCCATTCCTAAGGCGACTTCTTCCAACATTTTGGCTATGGCTCGACCGTCCGGGCGGGCACTATCACAGGAAAGCAATTGTATTTTCATAATATGAATCTTTTGCGCAATATAGGGAAGATAAAAGGAATGTGCTAACAGATAAGTATTTTATAAGACAGGATAGGCTTTTCTATAGTGGATAAGTAAAGCGTTAAAAAATTTCAATTCCCTGAAATTTCACTGATATTGTGCCTATAAAACCAGATTCAACTTATGGAATTTCACAACCTAGCAAAAAGCTCCCATTTTAAAGGAAAAATCCAACAAGTCACGCTGGACATTTGGCCTGCGCCCCTTGCGGAAGCACTCATCGAAAATTCCTATTGGCAAGCGCTAGAAACGCTTTTCCCTGAAACTCAAATGCTGCTACTCGACTCGGAAGAGCAAATCATCGGCATTGCCAATACGATTCCATTTTATTGGGCTGGCGCATTGGAAGCTTTGCCTGATCAGGGCTGGGACTGGATGCTCCAACAAGGTATCGAGGGAAAAAAACAGAACATAGCGCCCAATTATTTAGGCGGCTTACAGATTGGGATCAACAAAGGCTTTCAAGGACAAGGTTATAGTGGAATTATCGTCAATAAGGCCAAAGAGGTTTGTGAGGAAATGGGATTAAACAATTTAGTAATTCCGGTGCGTCCTTCTTTAAAACACCTTTTCCCGGAGGAAGAAATCCAAGAATATTTACAGCGAAAAAAAGGCGACCATCTCTACGATCCCTGGTTGAGAACGCATGAAAAATCTGGCGCTCAGGTTTTAAAAGTTTGTCCCTCTTCAATGACCATTCCGAAGCCTATCGACACTTGGCAAAAACATTTGAACCAACCCATTCAACAATCTGCGGAATATATCATTCCAGGACTTTTGAATCCCGTTTTTATGGATTTGGACAAACAAGAAGGTGTTTATCTAGAACCCAATGTCTGGGTTTATTATCAGTAAAAATCCTTTATAAAATACATCTTACCTCAGAGGGTTTTAGAATTCAAAACAAGCAATACCTTAATGAAAAAAGTATTGATCATCGGATGCTGTGGTGCAGGAAAATCTACTTTTTCCAAAAAATTACATCAGCGAACGAGGCTTCCTCTATTACATCTGGATCAGTATTATTGGAAAGCCAATTGGGTAGAAAGTTCTAAAGAAGAATGGACTGTCAAGGTCCAACAGTTGATTCAAAAAGAGGCCTGGATCATGGATGGCAATTATGGCGGCACCATGGATCAACGCATCGCAGCAGCAGATAGCATTGTCTTTTTAAATTTCCCAACCTATCTTTGTTTTTGGCGAGTACTCAAAAGAACCTGGATCAATCACAGAAAAGTTCGACCAGACATGCCGGATGGATGCAAAGAAAGGTTTGATTTTAAATTCCTGTGGTATGTTCTGAATTATAATAGAACCAGAGGGCCAGGAATTTTAAAAAAACTAGACCTAGTCAAAGATTCCAAATTCATTTTCATCGCTTCTAATGATCAGGAATTAGAAGATTTTTTGCGAAAACTTTAATCTACTTATCTTGGTCTGCTGCGCTCTGTTTTTGTTTTAAAATTCCATAGAAGACTTTCCGAAACATTTTTGATCTCTACGTGTGCACTTCGTTGAATAAACCTTCCTTCCTTTTTAAAATTTGCACCGCTTTTCCTAAAAAAATGTTTCTGATGATTCACTTTCCCTTTTGAAATAAAATTCTCAAAAAATACTACCTTTAAGCAGACCTAATCAAAATAGAAAAGCCAAGCAATTGGTATTCCACGAATTAACTCATCTACTCCCCGACCATGAAAAAATACACGCTTCCTTTCTTACTTTTTGCGGTACTCCTCCTTAGTTCCTGTTCTGCCAAAAAAGGGATATCCACTGCTCAGGCAAATGACCTGCAAACGGAAGAACAAGCAGCTTTTGCTCGCCAAATCCGTGCCCAAGAACTCGCCAAGCAATTTATCATCGCCGACGGCCATGTAGATTTGCCCTACCGACTTAAGGTCTTAAACTTCCGCATGGAAAAAGAATTTCTAAAAATCCCAATAGCAAGTGACGAGGGAGATTTTGATTATGTCCGCGCAAAAAAAGGGGGATTAGATGCTCCCTTTATGTCTGTTTACCTTCCTGCTCGTTTGCAGGAAGAAGCGGGCAGTTCCAAAAAACTAGCAGATTCACTCATCAATATGATCAACAGCATTGCCGATGAGCATCCAGATAAATTTGTAGTCACGCATTGGCCAGACGAAGTAGAACGAACTTTTCAAAATGGAAGAATTGCCTTACCGATGGGCATGGAAAATGGCTCTGGTATCGAAGATGACCTCAGCAATGTCGCTTATTTTAAAAAACGCGGGATTAGCTACGTCACCCTCACCCACTCTAAGGATAACTTAATCTGCGATTCTTCTTACGACGAAACCAGAACCTGGAATGGCCTCAG
>CALLVY010000283.1 GCA_938015925.1 uncultured Saprospiraceae bacterium | reverse complement strand
AGTATTTTCTTTACGATTTTTCAAACCTTTATGACAGATGCCCAAAAGGATATAGACTTGGAAGAAGTATCCGAGGAAGCCATTGTAAAAAAAGAAAGGCAACCCGAAGATTTTAATTTTGGTCAATATCCCCGTGACTTTTTTGACTTCATTATCATAGATGAATGCCATCGAGGCGGTGCCAATGATGAAGGTTCCTGGCGTGCGATTATGGATTATTTTTCTCCTGCTGTTCAATTAGGATTGACGGCTACTCCTAAGCGAGATGTAAACGGAGATACTTATGATTATTTTGGCGATCCGATTTATATCTATGCACTGAAGGATGGGATCAATGATGGGTTCCTTACCCCATTTAGAGTAAAAGAAATCCAAACCAACTACGATGAATATATTGTAACCGCTGATGATATTATTTTGGATGGAGAAGCAGAAGTTGGGGATACTTTTACCTACCGAGATTATGGCAGAAAAATCATGATCCAGCAAATCGAAGAATACAGAGTAAAAAAGTTTTTGGAACAGATTAACCAAAATCAAAAATCATTAGTCTTTTGCGCCACGCAAAGACATGCGGCCTTGATTAGAGATTTAATCAATCAACATGCGACCAGTAGGAATAGCAATTATTGTCACCGGGTTACTGCTGATGATGGAAAAATGGGAGAACAACATTTACGGGATTTTCAAGACAACGAAAAAAGTATTCCAACCATATTAACAACTTCTCAAAAATTAAGTACCGGAGTAGACGCCCCTGAAATAAGAAATATTGTTTTATTGCGTCCTGTCGATTCCATGGTTGAGTTCAAGCAAATTGTAGGTCGTGGTACCAGGCTTTTTGATAATAAAGATTATTTCACTGTTTTCGATTTCGTAAAAGCACACGACCATTTTCAAGATCCGGAATGGGATGGAGAACCAGCACAACCCGAACCAAAAAATCCATATCCCACGCCCAACCCACCAGGTGGAGTCGAGGATACGCCAAGCTCAGGCCCCTGTCCAGAATGCCAAAACGATCCATGCGTTTGTGATATTCCACCTAAAAGAATGATCCGAGTAAAACTATCGGATAATAAAGAACGAGAAATTGATTCCACTGTAAAAACATCGTTTTGGAGTCCAACAGGAAAACCAATTTCATCAGCAGAATTTATTCAACAATTATACGGAGATTTACCTTCCTTTTTTGATAACGAAGAAGCATTGAGAAAGCTTTGGATTTTGCCAAGCACCAGAAAAAAATTGTTAGAAGAACTAAGTGAAAGAGGCTATTCAAATGCCCAATTAGAAGACCTAAGGAGATTAATCCATGGAGAAGAAAGCGACCTATTTGATGTATTGAGTTATGTGGCTTATCATAAAAACTTAGTCCCACGATTGGAAAGAGCGGAAAAGGCAAAAATTCAATTGATGGATTATGATGCGAAGCAACAGGAGTTCTTAAACTATGTGTTGTCTCAATACGTCAAAGAGGGCGTCAATGAACTAGATGATGATAAACTATCTCCACTCTTGATTTTAAAATACAAAGCGATCGCAGACGCAAAAAAGGAATTGGGAAGTATAAAATCCATCCGAGAAACTTTTATTGGATTCCAAGAATACTTATATAAAGACAAAGCTATATAAAAGCCAGCGCAATTTACCTCGCTGGTGGCGTCGAAAATTCCCTATTGGGAGTAATGGTAATGAAGGAGGAAAATAAATTGTAGATTCAATGGATATAGAGCGATAGTCAAAGTAAGCTATACCATCCCCGAACACAAAAACCTAAACCCAATTAATTAACCGATTTTTTAAGAGAAGTAGCTAAAAAAGTCACCGCATAGATCACAAAACTTGTGATTTTGATCCGAAAGTCAAGAAATCTCCCCAAACACCAAAAAAACAGTCCCATTATTTTCTAACCGACCAAAGGATAAAAACCTAAGCACTGACAGGAGTTCCCCAAAACACAAAAGCCCCATAATCAAAAGATTACAAGGCTTTAAGATGTACCCGGGACGGGACTTGAACCCGTACGACCGCGAAGTCACTGGATTTTAAGTCCAGCGTGTCTACCAATTCCACCACCCGGGCAGGGTTGGGTTGGACAATTCTTAAACAAATACGGGTTTGAGCGATGGTAATCGTGAAAATTGCTTTTCTACTATTTTACCAACTCAAACCCATATTGTTTGTAGAGCGAAAGACGGGATTCGAACCCGCGACCCCGACCTTGGCAAGGTCGTGCTCTACCAGCTGAGCTACTTTCGCATTGTATTTATCGAACGCAATTTCCGGCTTTTGAGTTCTCTTTTGAACTACCGTTTTCGCGTTTGGTGACGCAAATATAAAGCAATCTCCCACATATTGTCAAAAGTTTGGGAAGTTTTTTTTGACCTAATTTTTATGGGGCGCTAGTTGCCAGATTATGAGTGACTTAGGCGAGAATTTTTATTTCGCCTCTACGCTGGTGATGAAATAATTGGTATCGCCTTGCCAGGGCATGGCCTTATTGATTTCTTCGTAGTTTAAAGTTACTTTTTGGCCTTCTAAGGCTTGTAGTTGTTGGTATACGGCATCGTCGGTTAGGGAAAAACTCCAGACATTGCCGATCATTCCGGATGCATCGGTGGAAAAACCGCCTACATTCAGTTGGCCTTCATTGGTTTTAAAGATATAGCCCTTTTGAGAGATTTTGACCAATACACCGGTTCGGGAGCCTTCGCTATAGGTCCAATTGCAATAAACCATATAAAGGAGACCAAAGACCACTAAGCCGATCGCTGCGAAAGTAAACAGGCGCTTAAAGAACCATTTGGTGTTTTTCACCCCTTTGGAGGCCGCTTTGCTGATGCTTTCTTTGGTTTCGGAGATGTCTTCTGCGATTTCGCTCTTCTTTTTGTCAAATTCTTCTTTTAAGGAACTCATTTTACTGGATTTTGTGGTGATGTGGCTTCGACTCGCCTGTGCCTTTGTTTAAAACTAAGACGAAAAAATCTATTTTGGTTGCGCCTTTCTACAAATTTAGTTAAAATACGGATACAAATTTCTTGCCTTCCTTGAATTTTACGAGGTTAGCAAAACTAAAACCCTATTTCACCAAGCTATGAACGACCTATTCATCATCGGCGGTACCCTAAGTCTTTTAGCCCTCATCGCCTACCAGTTCTTCAAACCCAAAAAACGCGCCCCGCTCCCAGCATTTCCCGTCAAGTGGCAACAGCGCCTCCAAAAGTCCGTCCGCTACTACCGCAAGCTGGACGAGCCGGAAAAACGCCGCTTCGAAATACACGTGCAAAATTTCCTGCAAGAAGTCAAAATCACGGGTGTCAAAACCAAAGTAGAGGACCTCGACCGCTTGCTGGTCGCTTCCAGTGCCGTCATTCCTATTTTTGGATTTAAAAATTGGTCGCATTATCCCAATATCAATGAAGTCCTCCTCTATCCCAATGCTTTTAATGGGGATAATTTTCAGACGAAAGGTAAAAACCGTCAGGTTTTGGGCATGGTGGGCTGGAGCTATATGAATGGTAAAATGATTTTGTCCAAACAAGCGGTACGAAAAAGTTTTTTACAAGGCGGCAAAAGCAATGTCGGTATTCACGAGTTTATTCACTTGCTCGATAAAATGGATGGTGCCGTAGATGGCTTGCCGGATTATTTGTTGGCTCGCCCCTACTCTGTTCCTTGGCTGCATTTATTGCATATAGAAATTCAAAAAATTCGCACGGGAAAATCGGATCTCAATTCCTACGGTGGCACCAGCGAAATAGAATTCCTGGCCGTCGCTGGAGAATACTTTTTCCAAAGACCCGACCGCCTCCAAAAAAAGCATCCCGACCTCTACAAAATCCTGGAGCGAATTTTTAATCAAGACCTGGACGACGATGGCATCGGAAAATAAAAACACAACTGTTTAATCCATCCACGACTGCTTAGTCCCATTCCATATCGAGTTAATCCTTATTCCATATTGAAAAAAGGGCCATTCCACAGAATGACCCTTCGTCTTCAACAAACTTATTAATCGCTTGCTGTTTCACTATTTGATTATGAAATTCCTATAAATACACTCCTTAAATATTTAGTGGAATAAGGCCATCAATTCCGAACCCATTTCTTTACCAGTACTTCCCCCTCTGTTTTCACTTCCAACAGATAAGTACCCGCGGCATAGTTGGCCACCTCCAATTCCAATTGTCCCGGCCACTCGCCTTCTGCAAAGTTTCTTTGGTACATGGCCTGACCAGTGATCGATAATATTTTCAACTGCACCTCACCAGTACTTGCAAAAGGCTCAAACTGGACTTGGATAAAATCTGTTGCTGGATTTGGAAAAAGGAAAAGACTATTGGACAAAGCTTCTATCTTCATACTACGACCGTCACCTTGGTGCCCCGGTCTTCCCGGACCATTATTACCACCATGGCCACCTCGACAAGATCCCGCAAAAAATACATTCTCTGGCAAATCCGTCAGGTCGGTATTTCTCAAAATAATGTCTCTCAAACTAGTCGACCGAATCCGGTCTCGATCTTGATTGCTAAAGAAGGGATCATGTGCAAAATAGAAATAATCTGCATCGCGCAATCGCTGAAATTGATCCGCCAATACGGCCGACAAAGTCGCTCCCACCGAGCTTCCCGGAATCGGTTTTTCACTAAGCAATCCAACCCAGGGATCAATGTCATTTATTTTTCCATCATAAGCCCGAGACAAGGCGTTTCGCAAACTTGGATCATTGGTAATGTCTCCAAAACCATTGGCTTTAAAACCTAAATATTTTCTGCGCACTTCATTATAATCTGGCAAACCATGATCCCTTCCTCTCTGAATATTGAGGCTCGCCAAATCCAACCCAAACAAAACGGGGCTCCCTGGAACTGGAAATAAAAAATTCCGCAATTCATCTACAATCTTGACATCGACTTCTTGCTGTACCTGCATACTAATCCCTTTCAAAATCGGATCAATGTCATGATCCTCTACCAGCGATGGATTAAAAAAGGCCTCGGCCAAAGACACCTTTCCCAAACCAATTGCCTCACAATCATCATCTCTCAACCAGAGTTCAGAAGTCACCATGGTATGGCCCAAACGGTAAGCAGCAGAAGCAAAAAGATTGGAAATATCTGGGCGAACATCTGGACGATAGCTCGCATAAGGTCGCAAATAAATCCCCAATGCCGGAAGAAAATGCTCAAAGGTAATGGCTTGCAAATAAGCCCCGATTCTTTTTCTCGCCACTTGATAAATAAACTCATCGTCGGCATATCCTTGCTGCTTTAATTCATCACAGATTCGATTGTGTTCGCGGACAAATAAGGTATGCAAGGCGGTCAAGGTTGGTTGCTCTACGCCCCGTACATCTCCTGCTACAAAAACCGCTACCGTTCCTCCGCCATCTCCTGCCATAGACGGAGCATCAGGATCAAGTGTTCCATTCTTTTCGCCATCTAAAGTATTGTAAGGCAATAAATTACCGGTAGATACTTTAAGTTTTCCATCAACGAATGTTCGGAGCCAATTGGCTCTCGTAGCTTCCGATCCATAGACATTAGAAGCATCTATCCAGGAGCTGATTAAATTGATTTGCTCGCGCGGATTACTGGTCCCCGTCCCTGCAAAAACTTCGGACCTAAAGAATGGAATTTCTGAGGTAAACAAGGGTTCATTGGCGGGTAATAAAACGGGTTCGTATTCGCTATGTCCCTCTGGCGTGAGGTCGATATCGTGGTCGATAAATTGGCCCCAACTGTAGACAAAGGCACTTAGTCCTACCCCACTAGGTGTATCCTCGGACTGAGATACGATCAGGTTGGAAATCGCTCTTGCACTCTTCCGCTTTTCACCGCCCATGTCATTATGGACATCGGTGTTGGCGTATTCCGAATTCATAGATCTTCGCAAGGCGATATCGGAAGCCCCCCACTCTCTCCGCGCTTCCTTGGAGGTATTATTGCAGGTGCCATCAATGGTTCGAAAAACAGAATTATTGCAATTGGCATTTTGATTAAGTGCAGCATCATTGGTTCTGGGTAAGTGTGAAAAAGAACGGGCATTGGTACGAAACTCTTGCAGGCCGTCTTTGTTTTTTTGGGCGTAAATTAAATTCGAGGAAATTAAAAGGATAAGGGTTAATAAAAATAAATGTTTAGTATTTTTCCAGATAAAACGGGGGATAATTGTCATACAAATTTGAATTTAGATAATGATAAAATTTGTCGTACTAATCTATCCATGGAATAAACTATTTTGAATTTTAGGGCAAGTCCTTCAACAGTTAAGCCACTAGCGTTTTTTAGAATTATTTTAAAAAACAATTACATCAAACAGCCAGGCAAAGCAAGGGAATCCTCCTCGTTTACAAAACAATTATTCTAAGGTTAAAAAAATCCTAGGATACGGTAAATCGATCTTTATTTTTTTCCGGAAAATTATGGCATGAAACTGTACTTAGTAGTTAAGATTCTCTTTGGGTAGAAAACTTGCGGGTAAGATTAAAAAAGATTAAAACATTCTTAAAAAGCAGAAATTCGACCTTTTATTGGAAAATCAAATTTCTGTTTTTTTTTCAAAAACCACTTGCTATTTATAAGTATCCTTTGCTTGCCAACTCTTCTAGCATTGCTAGTACGCCAGCAGGAGTTGGCTGTCTCGTTTGAACATGTCTTTCATCATCCACTATTGTGACTACGGAGTTAATCGCCCTAAGTTTATTACTATTTATATTGGCCGTTACCGTATGGCATTGTGCCACCAATAGCCCATTCGGGAGATGGATAAAAAACTCCGCATATTTATATTCCTCTGAAAGTATTTTTTCTTTCATCACGAGATATCCAATGGTCTTACTGGACACTGATTCTCCAACAAATATGCGATACCGATTGTCGTATTTAAATGCTTCTTCCGTAGTACTTAATTTCAGTTTGCTATAAGCACCTCTTTCTACTAACTTATCATAAGACAGTTCGTGTTTTTTCAGAAAATCAGTAACCGTATCCTGATTCATTCCTACCTTCAGTTTAGCAAAAGAAGCTAGATCCAATTCATT
>CALLVY010000282.1 GCA_938015925.1 uncultured Saprospiraceae bacterium | reverse complement strand
AATAGGTAAAAGGAGGAGTACCTACATCCACGCTAAAATCAATTCCTCCTGAAGATTCTCCATAGCAAATAACGGGTGTCGCACTGTGTGTACTTTTGATATTACAGATGATTAATGAGAGCTCTAAATTGACGATACTATCGCACAATTGATCGGTTTTTAGCACCTCTTGAAATTGACCGGCCTGGGTATACGGCGTGCTTCCAACATACAGCGTATCCCCTTCGCAAATATCTACATCTACGTTCACTATGGGAATTGAAATTTCTGTCAAACTAACCACCACCAAGCTATCACAGCCGTCGACATTGAGTAGTGGAAATTGATAAACGCCCCCATCGCAAAGCAGGGTATCCACAACGGAATAACAATCGCCCTCGCAAAAGAAATCAACAATCTGAGTGACTGGTACCGTCTCCACCACTACAGACAAACAAGAAGGCGGCGCTTCATCACAGGCATTGCTGGCGGTAACACAAACCTCATAAGTTCCAACAGCTGGAAAAGTATATTCGATCTCCGATGCAGTACTACTTTGCACTACTCCATTGATGGTCCATTCCAATTGTGTAGTACCAAGGGGAGGCTCCACCGAGTAGTTTTGCAATTGGTCGGGACAAACCGAATCATCACCAGAAACAACCCCTGAAGTCAATAATGGATCGACCAAAGTACTGCCTTCTAAAACAGAGAATTCCCAATCGCAATTATCTCCAAAATTACCATCCATCACCAGGTAGTAATACTGTCCAATCACCAAAGGGATATTGACGGTAAAGGTTCGAGAACCGCCATCTGGTACTGGCGTAAACCCTCCCCAGCATTCCGATATCAATTCAAAATTATTACAATCCGTGCTAGAATAGATTCCAACTTCCAAACCATTGCGAAGCAGACAATTGGAAACAAATAACTCAATTTTCAGATTAACCGTACCTGCAATAAATGCGATCCACTGACCATTGTGTACAACGACGGTACAAAACCCTGGTGGTGCTTCGCCTGGCACCTCACTTTCATGCCGCCCTTTGAAACCATCAATATCACAAATGATACAAGCTTGCGTACAAATGGGCCTCATTTCTACTGGCTCTACACAAGGAGTAGGTTGCGCAAAGGTGGAATAAGTGAAGGAAAATATTCCCAATAAGATTAGGAGGATTTTATTTTTCATGGTCTGTTGTAAAATTCAAAAGAGCAAAAAGCCACTATCGCTTGCGCCAATAGCCTGCTTTTAAATAAGCACCTTCCGGAAATCCGATTGGATGATCGACGTCGTGAAAAGTTTTTTCTAAAAACTGAAAAAATTCATTGGAATCTTGAATTCCATCTTCACAGAGTTCGAAAAATTCGTCGGCACTTACTCTGGAAGAACAGGACGCCAAAAAGAGTAAGCCATTGGGGCTTACCAGTCGAGCGCCTAAGTTTGCAAGGCGGCGGTATTGTTCTTTTGCGCCTTCTATTTCACTGGCTTTCTTGGCAAAAGAAGGAGGATCAATAACGACGACATCAAAGCTTTGGCCCTCTCGCTCCATGGCCTCTAATTCTGCAAAAGCATCTACTGTCTTGGTATGATGTATCCCTTGATGGCTATTGAGTTCGGCATTTTTCTGGGCCATTTTTAGGGCATTGCTGCTGATATCAATACTGGTTACTTCTTGGGCGCCACCAGCTAAAGCATGTACTGAAAAACCACCTGCATAGGCAAATACGTCTAGTACGGTTTTGTCATTCGACAATTGGCCGATTTTCTTTCTATTGTTCCGATGGTCTAAAAAGTAGCCGGTTTTGTGTCCGTGGACAACATTGGCTGCAAAGCGAAGACCATGTTCCCGAAAGATCACAACCTCTTGCTCCAAAACACCATAGATAACCTCACCATCCACCAAATCTCCTGCTTTCCTTTTTTCACTTAGCTTTCTACTCAATCGCAACACCACTGTTTTGCATCCGCTGGCATCGACTAAAGCAGGTAGGATTTCTGACAAGTAGGGAAACCAAATTCCCGAGTATAATTTCAAAACCAATACCTGATCGTAGACATCTGCTATCAAACCAGGCATCCCATCATTTTCTCCAGAAATAAAGCGATAGCTATTGGTATCCGTGGCCAACAAAGGCTGGCGCAGCGCATATGCTTGAGCGATTTTTTCTACAAACCAAGGACCATCAATAGTGGCCGATTGGTGAAATTGAAGTAATTTCACTTTGATCGGAGAATCGGGATCGTAAAATCCACAGGCGAGAAATTTGTTTTTCTTTTGATCAAAAACGATGACCAAATCTCCTGCTTTTCCTTCTGCACTTTGCTTGATAATACTGCCCTCAAAAATCCAGGGATGTCTTTTCTTCACCATTCTTTCTGCCGCAGGTTTCAACTTCACCGCTATCCTTTGTATTGTTCCTCTTTCGGGTAATCCCATAGTTTCTTGTTATAATTTTTTTTGGTGCTTGTTGTATATCGGCATGCGGTTTTCCCGAACTAAAAGTGATACAAAATACATTTGTCAAAAGGAGCCCAGTAAGCGGTTTTTATGCCCCCTTCTTTTAAGGTTTCGTTCGCCCAGACATTGCAGGTTCGGAGCATGTGGTAGGAACCTTTTGCTTCGTAAAAATTATCGTCGTAACCTTCGTATCGACAACAGTCGATGTGGACGGCACTTCCCGTATTCATTTGGAAAGTTTCTCGAATGTATTCCTCAATTGCTTTTAGTTGTTCATTGGAAATTTTTACTTTCCGAATGCGTTCTCCAAGTTCCGGATCTTCTTTCAATAAAGTAACATGCATAGCCGTTGGAGAAGGGAAAAAAGCAGCGGTAATCGCCGTTTTGGCGGAAAGCTCTGCCCAGCTTGGTGTATCAAAATAGAAGCCTTTATCTCCCCAACCGATGGAAACATATTTTACTTGATCGACAGGTGTTTCAAAAAGGTTTAGGTTTAAAATAGTTGACCAGTCCAGATTGGCATCTTCTATTGCAAAGCAAAGATCCGTATGGACTCCATTCGAAATGATATGGAGTGCTTTTCCATTTTCAGCTTCTTTGAAATTGGAATTGCTGGGAATGATGGTTAG
>CALLVY010000281.1 GCA_938015925.1 uncultured Saprospiraceae bacterium | reverse complement strand
CTTGGTAAATTACAAAAGACATTACCGTTGTACCCGATCCATTATTCCTAAGGCCGATCTCCGTTGGATTCTGCAAGGAGTTCGTAGAAACACTAATGTTTTCTAAACCCGTGCATGGGATCTGCTGTTGGATACGATAAAAAGAAAGAAGACTTAAGGCCAAAATTTTTAAATAAAACATTATGAAAAATTTAAAATTTGGCTCACGCGCTTGCCATTAATTGTCGACTGTCAAGACAAATATGGCGGCTAATTTTTCCTTTTTTAGATTTAATATTATTTTAAATGCCTAAATTGTAAGTGACTGTTATTCAGTTGTTTGCAATTATTTTTAAGCTGTTTCTTCAAAATATTAAATAATATTAAATCTGCAGGAGAGTTATGCAATACAGGTAAGAATGGAGTAGGAAAGGAAGGGAGGGCTTGTACCAAAAAGTAATAAGACTTTCTTGTTGAGTAAATTATAAAACTAAGCTTAATGCCATTTGGATCCTTTAAAACACATTTTGCTTTCAATTTCAATAAAATAAATGCTTAAGATAGAATGAGAAATTGTTGGACACTAAATTTAATTTTATTTGTTATCTTCATATTAGAAAAAATCTACCCTAACTCTTAACCTATAGTTATTTTAATCTGTAATTATGGCACCGTCTCCACGGAAAATTTTCCTTGATAATATTGATCAATCTGTAATTTTGAAAAAGAAAACAGAATTGATAAAAGTCTGGGAAGAAAATGTAGTACCACAGTTAGAATCTGGTAAGCTAAAATTGCCTTCTTCATTCGGTTTTTATGATTATGTAAACTCTATTAACAGTATTTTGGATTTGCCCATTAATAAAAGAGTTGATAGAATTGAAAAAGAATTGATGACCAATTTGGATTTGTTTCCAGATATTGAAAAAAAGCTTTTTGAAAATGCGAACGATATTTTTACGACCTCTCTCTCTAATCAAATGATTACCGCAAGGGTAATTCAATGTTCGGAAAAAGAATTTTTAATTTTACTCAACGAAGGACTCATTAATTTTACTCAGGCGGTAGTAACTTGGTGTGTTATGTTCAAAAGTAAAAGAGACAATGCAGAAGGAGGAGAAGATCTGGAAGAACTTGTAATTTCTTTGAGAAAGAAGGCAAGGTCTTATTTGAAAGGTTATAAAGAAAAGTTGGTTTTGATTGAAGATTTTACGCTGCAACCAACGCGAGATGAACTTTATTTAATTAACAAAATAACTAACCATAGTATAAAGTTTGCCATAGCTCATGAGTACGGACACATCGTGAATGATGATTTTAAGCAAGGAATCTATAAGTCTGAAGCTATTGCTAATCATCAATTAAAGGTCTATCAAAAAAAGGAAGCTAAGGAAATTAAAGCAGACCGATTTGCTTTTGATCTTTTGCATAAAGTCAATTGCGATTTTGCTGATCAAGATGACCTAGATTTCCTTGTAGCAGGAATAGTGGCCTTGTTTTTAGCAATGGATTTACTAGAATTTAATTTGGTGAATTCTGAGGATTATGATGCTCATCAAAAAATTAGAAATCGAGGATCTGAAGTAATCAAACAGGTCAATGAAAAATTGCAGGATCATTTGGAGCTTGCTGCATTTATTGAAGATGCTTTTAATGTACTTTTTGAGGATTTTTATTTGATGGAAGACGAAAGCTAAATTCCTATCCTATAAAATCTGTACTAAAAAGAGTTCTTGAAAGATTAAATTTAGATAAGATGGATGATATAACAAAAGATTTGGCAAGTCTTTTTATCAAGGGATATACCAAAGGAATTGGGGTGTACAATCATGATTTCTGGCACGTGATGTTTGAAAATGATTCTACAACTATAGATTCACAATTAATCAGCCTCCATGAATCTCTACACAGCGAACTCAATCATTGTACGGCCTATGGGCTCGTACTTGTTTGTTATAATTTTTTACGAAAAGAAACAAAGGATGCTCTTTATGACAGCTATTTGCAGACTCTTATGAAAAAGTGTACGCTTGTTCATGAAATTTATGCAGTATATATGAGTAGTTCTATTCTGTCTCCTATAGGTAGTGGAGCTGCTGAACATCGAAAACTATTGGAATCTTATCCTGACTATTTGCAGTATTATCGGCGTGGAACAAAAATGCTTAAAGGGATAAAGGGAAAATATTTGAGTCAAACATGCCTGAAAAGTGCTATTAGGATAAGTTTACAGTCTAAATCTTTTACAGAAAAAATTATTGACTCACTAGATGCTTTTGATTTGTCTCAATTTCCAGAATCAGATTTCCCTGAAGCTAGGTTGAAAGTAATACAAAACGCAATTGATCAAGGGGTTTGGACGGAGATAATAGAGAAATATTGTAATTCGAAGGAGGATGGTTCTTATCTTAAGTTGGTTATGCGTTCGGAGAATGAACCGGAGGCTTTTAATGAATTGATTGATAAGAAGTATGATTTGGATTCAAGTCACTTGTTTGAATTTATTTATGCAGAGTTAGTAGAAGTGTTAAAAAAAGCAGGCAGGGATTCTCTAGTCTTCAATGAACATCTAGATTATATTGATGCCTTGTTTGAAGAAACGAACAAGATATTTCCTTACAGCGAAGCGAAGTATTCTGTACTTAAACGGAATGAAATTCCAGAGAATTATGATAATTTTTTGTTGCTTAACCACCAATATGAAATTGTTTATACTAGCCCTGCGCCAATAAAAACGACAATTATTGCGCTTAGGAATTACCCTTTGGAAAAATGGGGGGATTTGGCAGTAGGAGTAAATGAAGATCAACATTTTTTTTTGGTGGCAAGAACGGGAAAAGGGATATTGGAGCAATATTTTTTATCTGAAAAAGATAGGAATAAATTATTAGCCTTAGAAAAGGAAGTACTCGTTTTTCTTAGGGTCAGTGAGGTGGTCAATGGGGAAAGGGAAGTATTTCTATTCTTGCTTGAATCTATTGAAGATATTATCGCTTTAAAGCGATTAAAAAAAGGAGCCGTATGTTTTAATATTACATTGAGTTGTTTTGCAATTCCAGCTTTAAAGAATTACTGGTTGCCAGGTTTTGAAGAACAAACTTTGTGTTCGGTTCTAATTGATTTATCTCTTCATAGAGAATTGGATAACCTTGCACAACAATTTGATCAAATAGATTATCAGTTTTCAACTATTGAAGTGGGAGATAAACAATTCTCTACTTTCCTTTTTTATGTAAATGAAAAGGAGCGTAAAATGTTACTGCTAGCACCATGCAGTATCATTACTGCTAAATCTATTAAGTACTATTTGGAAAATAAAAGTGGGAAGGAAGTCTTTAGGCAAAATGGAGAATTTCTTGTCGAACTTTCTTGGCAAATTAGAATGGTGCTTGGGCATTTATTTAGAGAAGAACATTATTTTAAATTTAGGTGATGTTAATTTTATTCTAAAAGCTTAACTTATTTAAATAACTTCAGTATATGGAAAAGAAAGATAAACTTACAATAGAACAGGAATCTAACTTTTGGAATTTGGTTAAAGCGGAGATTAAAAAAGACAAGGCTTTTTCTTCTTTGGTAGTATGGGATAGCTCTGATGTTAATTCACTTTTGAGTAAGATGGCAAAAAAATTGACTCCCCTTTGTGCGGAAAAGAAAAGAGTAAGTAATCTGTGTAAATTTGAAAATTTCATCTCAGCTGACGGTAAATACTCAATGTTCCAGACGGCTAATGATATATTGAATAAGCCTATTGTTGATATAAAGCAAGCACCAACGAAAAATAGATTTACCTATTTTTTATTTGATAAATCTTTTGATGAATTTGTAAAAGAGCATAAAGAAATAATCTTAGGAGCAGCCTCTCTTGCGCCTCATCATTCGGCAAGTGATGTTCCGTTTTTGTTTCGCCAACTTTACAATCATATAGATACTTTAATCTTTAATGCCAGCCAAGTAAAAGGAAAGTTGAAAAAACATTATCGCTTTGTTGAGGTAGAAGAATTTTTAGATTTGTTTGAGGAATTACACAAGGACCATATCAAAAGTTTAAGACAGGGTAATTTTAATCTTGCGAATAAACAATACCTTAAAATTTATGATCTTTCAAAAGAGATGCAATTTCAAGAAATGGATAACAACCCAAACAAAACTTTTTTTGATACGCTTGGTCCTGCTCTTTACTTTCGTGACCCTAGCCCAGGGGTTTTAATGGATTTGTATACTTCTGAACTGAAGGAGGAGAACTCCTGATTCTCCGATGTCTCAAAAAAATTAACCCTTTTAGATATTTTTCCTATCTTTTCTGCTATTCTAGACCTATGTCCCGTCTATTGATTCAATCTTTTTACAAAAGCCCTAAATGTGCATAAAGTCCACGAATTGACTTTATATATTTGTTCTAACTTATTGATAATCAATACCCATTTGATTAGTTCGACTTAAAGCCCTTTAAGTCCGCAGCCTCCTTTCAATCCCCGCAACTTTACATTGTTCATGGTTATCGTCGATACCTTTTTTATTAACCATAGCAGACGTCTGTCAGATTTTAAAATTTCAAAGAAATGAGATTATTTAGAATTTTGGCAATCACATGGGTTGCTCTTTTAATGGGACTTAGTAGTAAGGCTCAAGACAGCAACCTCAATTATTTTCAAGCGGAAGCGACCACTAATTCTGATACGATGGAAGTGGTGATGACAAACTCCGGAACGGAATCCTTATGCATGACTTACCTTTTTGTTCAAGGGAGTTTTGTCGCTGCAGATGGAATTATTATTCAGGACGATGTCATGTTCCTCAACTCTGGCCAACTAGATTTGCAGCCTGGTGAGTCAAAAGTGATGAAGTTTCCGATCCACAATGCAATTCAACCAGAAGTCACTTTTACAGTCTTTGAAAACTGTAATCCAGACGAATCGAGAAAGGTGTTTTCATTTGAATAGTGGATTTTTTAATGGAATACTTACCTGTCCGAGATAGGGAAGTATTACATCATTAAATGTTTTATTGTGAGCCTGCTCTTGAAGAAGGGCAGGCTTATTTTATGTTTAATAATTTTTCTAATAACCAACCTCTACATGGATACTTTACTGATTCTATTGCTTTGGTCAATTCTTCTTTTTGTTTGATGAAGGTTGGATTTTTTTTATTGTAAAGGTGACCTGAATACTTACAGTAAAACCGGAAAGTTTGTCGAAAGTATTTTTCGAAAGTAGAATAGAACTCAATCTGATAAGCCAATTCTTTTTTTCTGTTTAACTCATCTCGAATCAGCCCCCGATAGGATTCAAGTACTTTCTCGATTTCAATATTGTCTGCTTCTAGTATAGAGGGTTCGGAAACGTAGATTTCATACAAGGTTTTTAGATAGAGCATTTTGATATTCATATTCATAAACATAAGCCGGATACCTGTAGGGTTTTTTAGTGTGCGGTATGCTTGGATAAATTTTTTTTGAGAAAATTCTAAAGCTGCTTGGCAGTAAGGGATGTAGATTTGTTGGTCTTTTTTACTCAAACGACCTCCATAATGAGGAATATAAGCTTCCAGCCATTCATAAGCATCTGCAAATCCTTTTTCGGAATCTTTAGCTTTTAATCCTTCTGTTTGTATGTGATGAAATAGCTTGGAAGATTTTAAATAGATAGCAACAGCCACCGTATTCTTGAAAACACTTCCAGGTAGTTTACTGCGTTTTTTTCCTCGTTTACCATATTTAAAATTAACTAATTCATTGCTTGCGATAAAGTAATTCTCTCTATATTTTTGTGACCCGTTATTCATTCGTCGAATAGCGTAATTGATTAAAAAAGAATAAAGCTCTTCTGTCTCTCCCAAAGAATATTGACCATTATTTTTTTTTAAAATCTGAAATATGTGGATGTATCTTTTGTCTGCTTCTTTGTCCGTTTTTTCTATGTTCTCATAGAGTAAACGGATATTATTGTAAAGTGCTAAAAGCTCATTGGTGAATTCTCGGTTTTGTAGCTGTTCAATAATTTGCTGCATCAAATGAAAATCATTTTTTTGATAGGTTAAATGATTAGGATTGATGATTTTGGAGTAACTCAGATAGGCACAATACAATCTGATTTTGTCCAAAAAATAAAATTCATCTAATGCATCTGAGATAGCCTTAAGATTGGGTTCCTTAACACGTTTTCCTTGTTCTTCAATTTTTTTGCGTTTGTCTTTCTCTTTAATAATACGGTCGATTAATTTACTTCTTGGATCTTTCATTTTTTATTCTGAGCATTTTTTATTCTTTTTCTCCTTTCTATAATCCATTGATTATGATAGTTTTAGGTACGGTTTTGTAGCTAGAATTAAGGTTAAAAAACCATCATAAAGTAGGAGTTTTCTCCAAACACAAAATCCTAACTTCCCCTTTCTTTGCTTCATCAATTCGCTATCAGAGACTCCTGGGTATTTGCTAGCCATTGATTCCTGGTAATAAGTATTTGATTTCAGCTGGGTCAGCTTCTAATGGTCTCTCAAGTGCACTTCAAGAGACCTGGGATACTTATGCCTTCTTTTTTTTTCACCTAAAATAACCAATCATGAAGAAGCAAATTAGAAAGCAAATCAAAGATTTAACCGCCTACCAAGTTAAGGCAGATCAATTGAAAAACATCAAAGGCGGCGATGATGATTTTCTCATCACAGAAGATATTCTAGATTAAGTAGTTCTGCGTTTTTTTAAACAAGCTTGAGTTAAGGTTGATCTGTCGAATTTGTTTTGGATGGATCAACCTTATTTACTTTTTCCAGCAGCCAATCTTTGAAATAGATGTTTTGGGAATTCTTTATCCTTTGTTTTAAATCTTAGGAGTCATATTTTTTTCTGAAAAGTACTTTTAAAAATTTTAAGGAACTGAGGTAAGCTTTGATACTTTTTGGATGACTTTTTTTATGGCGGTTGAGGTAGTTCTCAAAGGATTTGATGTATTGTATGGTAATTTCTTCTTTTCCGAAGTATTCATAATAGCAACGGAGTTTTAAGGACTTGGCGCGGAAATTAATGTCCATAGTATTGGAGTTGACCAACTGGAAAAGGTCTATGACTTTTTCAAATTGCCTTTTCTCGAAAAGGATATAAGCTTGCGACAGCTTTAAAACATCTTGACGGGATGATCGATTCAGGTTAGACCCATAATTTTTTAAAAAAGTTTTTAACCAATCAAATTCTTTCAACTTACATCCGGCGATGACAATATTGAGAAAAGCAGTGGTCGATATAATTCCATCTTCTATGATTAACTTTTCATCCAAGCTAGTTTGGTACAAGGAAAAAATGTTTTTTCGAAATGAGATTTCCCCCATTCTTACTTTAGAGATGGCGTAGTTGATGAGGTAGCCTGCAATATTGGCTTTGTCATTTCTTGAAATTTTATCCAGATTTTGATAAAACGATTCCATTAGATGTCTAAAGTCTTCCTCTTCTCCTTTTGTAATTAGTTGAAGCATTTTGCGATAGAGAGAAAATAAAACCGGAAGCTTTTCTTGGTCTATAGTGTTGTTTAGTGGGAGGGGGAGAATGAACTGGTAATCGTTTTGGTCTTTTAAGATGTTGGATTGGTTGAAAAACTCACAACTGTATTTTAGCTTAGTCAATAAGAAAAACAAATCAAGCGAATCTATACATTGTTGAAGTGCCTTTATCGGATTTTTTAATTTGTGGCGATAGCCGTTGAAGAAGCGAAAATGATGAAGGGATAATTCTTTTAAATAAAACCAATCTCCTTTTTTCTCTTTTTGGAGTTGCTTAAGATTTTCTTTTAACTGAGCTAAAAATAGATTTTCTATTTTTCGCTCTCTATATACTTCTAGTAAAAGAAAATTGCGAGAAGAAGACTTATGTGTTATTTTTTTCCAAAGTAGAAAATCATTCAATATCCTAAAGAGGTCATGCAAGGAATTGCTTAAATACTTAGCTGCTTGATCTTGCCCAGGAAAGACTTTTGATAGAATCTTTTTTTTATCAGATTCTAAGGTCTCATAGTTGGGATGTCGCTTTTGAATGTAATCAAAAATCTTTATTGCGGTCGCCTGCTTTTGATGTAGGCCCTGTAAATAATGTTCGAATTCTTTACATTCTTTTTTATCCAATGTTTCTAGTAAGCGAATAAATTTACTTTTTTGCATGACCGGAATTGCTTAGATGGTGGTGAATTTATTTTGATCGAGATGTCTGCAGGATGAATTTTTAAAATATTGAGAGTCAGTGTCTTATATTAGTTTACTGCAATGTTGGTAAGTGTCGTTTTTGCAATGATTTGCGGTGAAAAGTTAAAAAATCGTACTTTTTTACTTGAAAAATTATCCAGAGATTTAGAATATATTTTAAACCAAAGACTTATTTCATTTGGAATGGAAGACTTTCGTAAACGCCTATTGGATCAGTTTCACAAACACCTCTTTCATAACTATGAAGCTTACTGTACTCTTCACGAAATGCCAATAGATGTCGATGGATTCATTACTTATTTAATCGATCACGACCTGATTCAAAAAACGACTATCAAACACTATACTGTTTTACATGAATTCGGAGAACATCTTCCCAAGCAAAAAAATCACAAGACAGAAACCGTAAATATACTTGCGAATAGATTTAATATTTCAGTTCGAAGTATTTGGTCTATTCTAAAAAATGGAAAATATTTTGATGGCCGAAAGCATCAGCCCTAGGCTACAAAATAATAGGATAAGTAGTTCACGGATATTGAGTGTAGATTAGATTGAGATGAGTTTTTATTTTAGACGAGTTTAAAAACGCAGACATAGCCGTAGCTATGGCGAGTATTTTAAAGGAAGTATAAATTAAAAAGTCACTCAAGATGATGTAATATTTAATTCCGGGAACTACTTAAAAGCACGTTTTCTTTTAATTGTCTAGCTCAGGATAAATAAGCAATTCCTTTTTGTTTATCCTGGCTAGCAATAATTTTGGAGTCTCAAAAATAGTGATAAATAACCCTAAAAAATAAGAATCTTGAAAGTCTCTCTAAATATAGCAGGAATCATTGCTTCTCGATCTAATCATAGCGCAATGTGTTTTCCAGAGCATACTCAAAAAAATAAGAAGATTCCGATCGGACAAATTATCCGTTGCAAGGCAGAGGAAGAAATTACCCATTTCTATCTTTCAAATTGTCAACCTAAAGAAATAAAAATTTTTCGGTCTATCAAAACTTGTGAGGAATACTTACAGCCATTTGCTTTCTTTCGAGTGCATAAAACGCATTTGGTAAACTTGTCTTATATCAAATCCATTGTCCAAAAGAATGCGAATTTTGAAATTTTATTATTGAATGGAGATCGAGTTCCTTTAGCAAGAAGAAAGAAAAAAATGTTTTTTGCATATATAGAAGAGGTTGGGTACTTACCGTTTATTGAATTGGAATGATTTTGTAGAAACATTTTTTTATGATCATAAAATGTGGTGGTCTAGAAGTAGAAGGTTTTGATAGATAGGGACTTACGTTTTGTTTTGCAGGTGTTGGGAAATGTTTAGAATTAAAGATTTTATAACAATAATCTTGTTTGTGTAGATCTACCGTTTACCGTTCCTGAGTTTAATTAGGAAGAGCTACAAGTTTTTTGTTAGATTTAGAATTATTTTTTTGTGTAAATAAACTTACACCATAGACATTACTAAGAGAAAACTCGTCACTACGTTGGCAACAGAAAACTACACAAAGGCTCACCATATTGCTGTTTTCAGTTGTATCAATTTTTTTATTTAGTCAAAAAGGAAATACCAATTTTTGTATGTGGTACCTGTTTTCTATTCTTATCTTTTTGGTAATACTATTGGCGATCATTGGAGTGGTCACTGCTAAGGGGATTCCTCTTGGTCTTGAAATTGCTATTGATAGTTTTTTGGATAGTTACGAATACATTGATTTTGATGCAGCCGGAAGGATAAAGTATGATTATCAGAGATGGATGAATCGAAAAGCGACTTTAAATGCCAATGGTCATGTGAAGTTTGCCCATCCCAAGTCTTTTATGAACTGGGGGACTAGAAATCCTTTACCCATACACTTTGAGTTTGTCGATTTTGAAATCCCGGATGGAATGGAAATCGAAATGAAACTCCCGCATAGCTCATCGGTTTTTGTTCCAGGATATACCATGACTTTACTTCACCAAGGGGAAGTAGAAAAAGAATTTTCTTTTCAAATTATACTCAAGCAGATCGACAATAACTTAGTGTTTGATAAACCCGTGCAAATTAGCTTTTCGATCGAAGCTTACTTTAATGTTAAGCGTTTATTTTTCTTACAAGCAAGTAAGCGAAAAAAAATTAAATACCAATTTTTCATTGGACCAGACCTGGAGGATACCTGGGTCGCTTTTGATCCCGGGACCAGTGGTTCTTGTATCGCTACCGGAAATCCAAATTCTCCAATAATCCTGGAAACAATAGACGGAAAAGAAAAAGTTACGCCTTCCATTATCACTTTTAATAAGAAACTCCAACCGGAAAATCTGTATACTGCGGATGGTAAAATAAATAAAAAACTATACAACTTTGGCGTAGATGCCAGCGCTGAAAAAGGGCTTGAACGGAATGCCTCTTTTCAATCTGTAAAAAAACTATTGGGCTATTTAGATGAAAAGAGAATCGAATATCTTAATGGGGAGAATCTTACGTTAAATGGCGTTGTGCTGTCTTCCTTATTAGTAGAAGGTGTTTATGAAGATTTAAAAACTTTTATCGAAGCCAACAAAAGTTCTTATAAATCTATTCTTTCCGAGGGCAACTTTTCGCCTAATCGCGCAGTAGTTGCTATTCCTAATAATTTTACGGCACCTAAGATCATAGATATGCTCAAGTGTATTGAGTACTTGAAGCAGTTTAAAGAAATTAGATATATAACCGAAGCAGAAGCGGTACTCTGCTATTATATTCACCAACACAGTCGTTTGCATCCTGATTCTGAAAAGGGCCTGGAAGATGAAACGGTCTTGATCTTTGATATGGGAGGGGCAACGATAAATACCACCATCGCTGATGTTACGTTGACCGAAGGAGATCGAGGCAGTACCTATGAGATAGATATTGATGCCAAAATTGGTTATGGCATTGGTGGAGATACGATAGATTATTGCTTAGCCAAAACGATATTCAGCTTCTCTAAAGATTATCCACTTCTAAAATTATACGACCCTTTCAAAGGCAAAAATGGCGGAGCCCTTAATGGAAAGAAAGCTTCGCCTAGAGGAAAGAAAAGCGATTTGCAATCTATTTTATTCGATCTGAAATTACTGATCATTGAACGGTTTTATAAGAAACCACTGATCATTAAAAAGGCAAATAATCCAAAGGAAGCGCAAAAGTCAGGAGAAAATATTTATGAAAAATACTTTGTCAATTCTGGTGAATACAAAGTGTTACTGACTCCTGGTGAACTCAGTAAAGTACTCAGTGACATAATTGGTGAAGAGGTGGAAGTATCTGAAAAAGAAAAAATATACAGATTGTTTGTGGAAGATTATGCGGGGAATTTTCCTCTTTTCAAAAATACTTTTTTTCAAGAATACATATACGGACCGATCCTAGAATCTATACGCGACACGGTAGAATTATCGGAAGGAAATGCAGGTTATCTGGATACCGTTATTTTTTCAGGTAGAAGTTGCATGTTTCCATTGGTAAAAGAAACGGTAGAAAAAGAGTTGCTTACGGTGAAGAATACTAAAGCTAAATTGGACCAAGAATTTATTTCGCCAAGCTATATTAATCTGGATGGGGATGAATTAAAAACAGCCGTAGTAAAGGGCGCTTGTTGGTATGGCATTCACAATAATACCGTAAAGTTAAGTCCGCTAAAAGTGAGCAGTTCTTTTGGAGTAGTGAGAACACGATCCGCTAATAAGAAGGACATTGAATTCTATAGTTTAATTGAAATCGGAGCAGCTTATCAAAATGATCCTGAAGGTGCTTTTGTAGAATCTTTTCAACCCGTAAATGACATCTTCCAATTCGATGGCGGCTATGTCAATTTCTATCAAGTAATGGGCAAAGATCCATTGGAGATATTGCGAAAAGAAGAGAAGCATAAGTACTCTCGAATTGGCAGTATAAAGATCAATAGCAAAACGAAAGAAGTGGGAACGGTCATCACTGCTGCGGATAAAGTAGATTGTAAGGTTTTGACCTCCAATCAGGAAGAACTCCGCCAAAGTAATATCGTAGCGGAACAAGAAGTGGGAGATGCAAATGAGGAACACTATACCTGGATTGTTAACTAGTTTTGAAATTTAATTTGATGAAAAGAAAATGGACTTATAATAAATGTTTGATCCTTACTTCTCAGATACTTCTGTTTTGTTTTTCAATGCTGTCCCTTAATGCGCAAGATTATTTTGAATTGACAAACGATATGGAAGGGACGGTAGTGGAGACGGGGGAAAAGATAAATCTGATGGAAGGGGAAATATTCCAAATGGTAGGGAAGGGGACCAAAATATTCCATTTTGGAAAAGGAAAAAAAATAGAATTAAAGGAAAAAAGGTATCGTAGGTGTTCTGACTTGAAAGAAGGTTTTGAAGAGTATTTAAAGGATAAAATGAATCTTGTAAGACGAGATGATGAATTCTACCACTTTGACTTTAATGACATTGATGATGGAGCGATTAGAATCTATAATGAAAAAGAAAGGTTGGTTACCTTAAAGACAAACAGGAAATATAGACGAACTCGAAGTTCTATGAAGAAATCTTTTAGAGTGGTGATCCCTACTATTCCTTCTTTGGTTTTTTATCCTGAAGATTTTGAAAAGCCTCCTGTCGCAGTCAAAGAGAAACCTAAAGTTGAGACAAAGACAAAGGCCATCTCATTGGATACGAAGGTTGCTTCGTCAGGCAAAGAGAAAGAGAAAGAGGGGGAGAAGAAATACCTACAGGCACAAAAAGAAGTAAAAGAGTCCCTCTCCAAATTGTTTTGGTTGTCTGCGATAGCCAATGCCTTGTTGTTATTACTCCTACCACTTGCGGTATTTTTTCTACTCAAAAAAAATCGAAAAGAGAATAACGAAGCACACAAAGCCCTTGCAGGAAAATTTACAAAGATGAGCGATTTTCTAGCGGATTGGACTACTCGAATAGATAGAGAGAAAAGGGAAAAGGCATCCAGTAATGAAGTAATGAGTAAAAGGGTAGAGATAAAAAAACCAAGGAAAGCAGATCGCCCAAGCCCAGAAGAAATACGAATAAAAGAGGAATTGAGGAAAATCAATTTCCCTTATGTACCGTTTGAAAAACCCATGCCGCTCGCGCAAAGTGCTACTCATTTTGCAAAGAAAATGGAACATTTAATCTCTAGTGTGATTATGGGATTCTATCAAGAGGTGATTCTTAAATATCCCAACTCGAAAGAAGCTTCCTTACTAGCTAAAATGATCAATAAATACCATGCAAATTGGCCCGCAAAGCAAGACGAATGCTGGAGGAATATATTCAATGGAATTGACGAATATCAAACTTTGTTTGATGCCAAATTGGTAAAGGAAGTTAAAAACTTTAAAGAGGAAACGACTCAAGTAGAACAGTTGACCAAAGCCTATTATAAGGAATATCTAAAAGGGAAAATTAACCATACGTTTATTCTTTTAGAAGAAATGAGAAGACTGGGTAAATTTTTACCGGCCGACTTGGCAGTGAATTCTGAAGTGGCACAGGAAAGTGCAGTGGTTTTTCAAGGAGAGATCACTGCCAGTCAAAAAATGATAGAAGATCTTTTTGAGATCAAACTGCACTATGTGCCGATATATGAAAAATTAAAAGACTATTCCCAGTTTACCGAAAGTACCGATTTGGAAAAAGTAAATCCGATGTATCAAGAGATAAAAAAAGTAGCAGATGCAACGGAGGAGCCTTTTATCATTCAGATTTGTACGTATGGAATGTCTTCTCCGTATTTTGATGAAAAAACTATAGTAAAGGTTTAGGATGGAAAAAGTATTAGATGATATTTGGTTGGCTCCTTTGGTCTTCTGGGAAAATACGGATTTTTCGAACCCCGGATTTTGGTTGCATTTATTGTTGCCACTGCTTGGGGTATGGGGATTGGCTTGGTTGCTTTTGCGTTTTCAAAAATCAGATAAGCTAGGGCGAAAATTTACGATAGAAAAATCTGTTTTTCTAGCAGCTTATGGGATCGCTACGGTTTTGATTGCAGGCTATTGTATCAATTGGAGCAATGGTTTTTACCAAGTTGATCGCTTTGAATTGGCGGATTTATTTGCCTTGTCTTTGTGTCTTCTTATTGGGAGCATGAGTTTGATGAGCTTAAGTAAAAATTATCAACGATCCAATCATCAAAATTTAATTGGACAACCCTTGTCTAGGTCAGAAGAGGAAGATCAGTTGCTAGCCGCTAAGGGGAAGTTTGAACAGCTGAAGAAATACTTGATTGTTCCACTATTCGCTTTCTCGCTTTTATGGGTTTTTTCTAATAAAAAATATCAACTGGTTTCTTTTGTCCTGGATACTTCTTCAAGTATGGGCGTTGAAAGCGATCAAGGAGAAATTCCACTGGAAACCGGTAAAAGAGCTTTGCGAAAAACAGTATTAGAGTTAAATGATTTTACCGATGTAATCATCACGACCTTTCAAAATGGAGATCGAAAAAATAATATTGATGCAATCATCAATAGCTCAGAATCTTCCCTAAAAGGATACAATTCTTTTTACTACGGAGAAGAGAAAACGGCTATGATTAATTACATCGGGACTATAGGAGAGGACGAAGAAGACCTCTCTGATTATTCCCCTGTTTGCGAAGTGGTGTGGAAGAATTTTTTGTTTAGCCAAAAGCAAGGAGAAGAAAGAAATTATGAAACGATTTCTTCCGTATTGATGACCGATGGTGGAGATAATAAAATTGTAGAATTAGATGGATTCTTTTGCGATCATCCGGCCTATTCCGATTTCTTTGGTACTAATGTCAATATTATTAATCTCAATTTTTATAGCTCGGATGATTTGCCATTCATGGCAAAAGCAGAGGAGTGTGGCTATGGTATTGAAATGGGATATGATGCCCTTACTTTTAATGCTGCCCTAGATCATATTCTAGGAGATTTTAAACGAAACTGGAGTTTTATCGGCTGGCTGGTGATCATCTGTTTGGTTTTTATGTTCGGTTCTTTTTTTATTAATGTTAAACCCTTCCTATGATGAAAACCTTGTATGCTAGTCTATTTCTACTACTGTCTTTTCCATTATTGCTAAGTGCACAATCCAGTGCTTTTGTTTTAGTGGATGTTTCAGGATCTGGACCACAGCAAAATACCGTAAGAGAGGAAGCCAAGAATATTGCCAGAGATCTATGTCTTGGTAAATACCAATCGGCCATTTACGATTCCAAATGGAAGTGGTATGGCAAGCCTGATCCAAAGATTAAAGATATTATTGAAGGAAAGGGACAAGCAATGGTAGATCCAAATCGCGATGGATTTTTAATGATCATGCCTTTTGGAAAAAAAGACAGATACCGAAAATTTCAAATTGAAAAGGTGAATTCCGCCACAGACATTAGCAATTTTTTTGATGCTCATTACCCCAGGGTTTATACCGATCCCTTGACCTATAAAGAAATTGCGCTAGCCAAAGCAGCCAGCATCGCAAAGGGAAATCAAGTAAGCATTGATCAGTATTATTTGATCGAAGTCTCTGATCAATTATCCGACACTGGAAGTAAAGTACCCTTGTATGACCAAATCGAAAAAGAAATCCTGGCGGATTATGGTTCTTCGAACGCCTTTGAAGTCAAATTAGCTACGCTGAGATACGAAGGAAGTAATAAGAACTATCAAATAATTATTAAACAAGTAAATGTCAAAAATATTAATGTGGGCCCAAGTGTACCTGGATCCAGAAATGTTAGTAAAAAAAGTTTGTCACTCATCCGCCCTGAAGGAGGAACACTGAAAAAACCCATCGAATACAAAGGACCGATTATTTGGCGATGCTTGGGTTGTGACAGCACCTTGTCTTATAAAGTGACGGCCGTTTATCGAGGAAAAAAGAAAGGCGTGAAAAAAATTAGCCGAACGGTTTCGGGTACTAGCGTAAACCTAAATTATCCTGAACCAGGGATTTATCAAATTTCTGTTAGTGCGGAAGAATTGAGATCAAGGTCTGCTTTTATTAAAGTGAATGCCCGAAATAATAATTCGTCAAGCACTTCTGGTAGTGAAGGTGGATGTAGTGGCTTTCCTGTGGTTTTGTTTTTCTTACTTGTAGCAGGAGGAGCCTATTATATGTTGAAAGAACCTAAACCTACTAATCGTTCAAATTCCAATAATCCAAAAAAACCACAACGAAGACAAAGTCGTAATGATGAATCTGATCAGGATGACGGCGGACGCTTTTAAAATTTACCAATATGAATTACTTATACGATTTGTTATTCAGTATTGCTTTCGATGGCGATTATGTTTATTTGCTTTACAAAGTACTCACTTTTATAGGAATCTGGCTGGCCTTATTATATGCGATTTATTTGATCTTAACCAAAGTGATAAAATCAAAATTGCATAAAGATTTTCAGCTGAGGCTAAATTTTTTATGGGCACTTGGGATTTTTCAAGTGCTGGTTTCCATTTATTTTTTTTACCTCCTTCGAGTAGAAGGAGTAAGTGTCTTTCACTGGAATGACTTCAATTTTTATTTAGGAATTTTTCCACAGCTCTTTATTTATCTAGGTACCATCATTCTCTTTTTGGTCTCTAGAAAAAATTACCTGCAACACCTCAGGAATCTGTAACCTTAAAACAAAAAACATGGCTCATAAACCTATAATTTTAATTGGGATTGGCTCTAGTGGTCTCTATGTACTAGAACAAGTACAAAATTTTTATTATGAAAATGTAGGGAAAAATAAACCCAACTACGTAGAGTACTTATACATCGAAACCAATAAAGATAATCACCCGGGGATTACTGCCTTGGAAAATGAGATTAAGCGAGTTTACATCAGTTTGGCGGATATGCCGGTAATGATCAAAGAACTAAAAAAAGATTATGGAGATCTGCCCTGGTTGCCTCCTGAAGCGCATGTGTTAGAAGCGGGGATGGGAGCTGGTGGAATTCCTGCTTGTGGCCGATTGGCATTATGGGGTAAAAATACAGAGGGGAATAACCTAAAAAAAGTGATCGACCAAATCCAGTTGATGTATGATAAGGTAAGTGGTTCTGGAGCTAGAGATAGTGATGGTTCTACCCCCGCCGTTTATATTACCGGTTCTGTGACGGGTGGAACAGGCTCGGGTATTTTTATTGACCTGGCTTATATGGTAAGAAGAATCATTCGAGGAATTACAGAATTGTATTCCTTGGTATTATTGCCTCCCGACCCTGATATGATTAAGGGCAATGAAGTGATTTATAGCAATACGCTCGGCGCGCTTAAAGCTATAAAGCATTACAACAAAAGTAGCAATACCTATGTCGCTCACGACAAAGAGCACACCAGCTACAGCGAGCCACCTTTTGATTTAGCTCAGTTTATTTCTCAATCTTATAATGCCAATTTACCTCCGCTACGTTCCTTGAGCGGTTTGTATAAAATGGCAGGGCTGTACTTGTTCCTCAATATGATCGGACTACGGGCCAAACGTTTTGAACGACTCGTGGATGCTTCCGGGAATATGCAAATTGGAAAGTATGGAACCTTTGGTCTTTCGGGTATTCAATATCCCAAATCTCAAATTGAGGAATACCTCTCTCTAAATTTAGGCTCAGAATTATTAGAGCGATGGATTGATAGTAAAAACTATTATTTGCAAAATCAAAAAATGGCTATTGATGATTCTGAAATTGCCCGAGATGTTAATGGGAAATTTAGCCAAATGTTGCGCGAAGCTTTTGATAACTTAAATGCTGCGGGAGGCTTCAATATCAAACAAGACATTGCTAAAAAGGCTCAAGCCATTAATAAAAATGAAAAAGGAGATCCAGCATCCAGCTTGTATGAACTGTATTCTCCAGGCAATAGTGAAAGCTATTACAACAGCATCAACAATAATCTGCAAGCAGGCTTGAGTGATATGATTGGTAATATCCATAGCTACATCATTGATGATTTTAATCGCCATGAAAATTTGTATTACTCCAAAGGACAATTGACTGCTTTTTGCGAAGCCATTAAGTCGGTACTCAACTATTGGAAGTCCATTGGAATCTCCTCCAAACAACAGAAGTGGGAAGACTTATTGGATAGCCAAGTCACCTGGATGTTGAGCAATCGTTATAAAATGCTCGGAGAACAAAATAAGGTATTGGAAGATCGGATGCTGACGGTATTAGACCAACTCAAGATGCATCTCTTTGTCAATAAATTATTCGATATCAAAGACAACATTCTAAAAGAGGAAGTTCCTTTAAGAAATTTTGATCGGAATATAGAGTTGCCAATCATGTATGATATTGACAACATGATTCGGCAAATAGAAATCACTATCGGACAGCGAGATCAATTTGATAGCAATAATCAATTTAAAAGCTTGCGAAAAAGAAAAGGAGAGATTGAGGGAGATATGGGCGATCAGACGCTTTCCATCAGACGTATTTTTCCTTCTGGAGATTTCGAAAATGAAGTGAAACAATCGCATCAACGCTATAAAAAAGAATCCGATAAAAGCTATCCTTCCAAAGGGATTCTGATCGGGGATTCCAGCCTTTGGGATTATCTGAGGAATACAGATAATGATCCCAAAAAATTGCATCGCAAACTATACCACGATTGTATCTTAAAATTCCGAAGTGAGTTACAACGCAAGGGAATCGTAGGAGATTATGACGTATCAAAATACGTCGATTCCTCTCCCCAAATCGCTAAGCAATATGCAGAGAAATCAAGAAACTATTTATTGCCAATCAGCGGAAAGATTTTAGAACGATCCAGGAATATTCCGAAAGTAGTCATCGGATCAGATAAAACCGTAATTACAAAAGTAATCCAACTCTTACAAGAAAATAATTTTCATGAATTCAAAGTCGATGATGATTTTATTTTAGAATTACCAGAATTGAAAAACATCATGGTCTTTTACATAGAACAAGGTAATTATCTGCCTTTAGAAGACATCCGTTACATCGAAGAAATCGAAAAAGTAGATCAAGAATATTACAAATCGCGCTTGGGAATGGACGAGGCAAAGTGGTTCAACTTTAGAAACCCCTACCTCGCAGAAAGTGAAGTGCCAGATAACAAAGAATCTTGACCGCCTAAAAAATGTCATTGCTAATTTAAACCAAAATTTAGACAAATGAATCATATTGGTATTACCAAAGAATTGAGACAAAAAGAAGAATTAAAACTTCGAAAACGCTCCTCAATTCCTTCTTACTCCTTTGCCATAATTAGTCTTTTACCGGTACTGATTTATGGATTATATGCGATGGGTTTATTCAAAACCACCTGGAAAGATCCGCTAAAAGTGTTAGAAGAAGCGACTAGCCTGATCAGTACCAATAGTGGGGTAGGTACTGCATTTTTAGTATCTAGTGACAAACTCCTAACCGCACGGCATGTGGTGGAAGATGTCGCCATTGGCGATGTCGTCAGCCTTTTATTTGAAATGGTCGAACCACAAATATCGACGAATGCCATATTGGAATGGCGCGACGATACCCCGCTTCCCAACAATGTAGATTTAAACTATTTTTTAACAGACGTTGCCGTACTACGCCTGGTCGACCCTGATGCGGTAATGGACGTGCAGCCCCTTTCTTTAGGAAGCTCTGATGATATCCCAAACCTGACCAAGATCATTGCCATCGGCTATCCTGGCGGAGATTATTCCATCACCGAAGGCAGCATCAATAGCGATAATATCGAAGGAGAAGAATTGTTCAAACTCGATGCAGCTTCTAATCCTGGCAATAGTGGTGGGCCGATTATCGCTAAGGAAGATCATACGGTGATCGGGATGCTTGTGGGCGCCAAAGGCGGGGATCAAGAAGGGGAGAATGTAGCGAATAAAATTAATAATATCCTTTCTCTTTTGGAGAAGAATGGGGTAGAGATTGAGTAGTTATGGGTAAAAGCGATAAACCAATTAAAAAAAATACTCAAGGGGAAGATGCAAAGGAGACTTCTGCAACTTCAAAGTATTGGATTGGAAGGGGTTTGGATAACATAGCTTCTTCCAGGTTTTTTGAAAGAGTGAAAACTGTTTTTGCAATAATTGGTTTTTTGGCGATTATTATTGGAGTTCCCGCAGGAAGTATAGCTATATATAAATTCTTTTGTTTGGACAAAGGGAAGATTGAGGATAAACGGAAGATAGAAAAGGAGAATCGTGAAAAAGCTGCCAAAAGTGAAAATTATTTATCTCTATATGAGAAAGAGGAAAAGGATTTTTTTGAAAAAAATGAAGTGCATTATATGCTCTTTTTAGATGAGTCGGGTTCTACAAAGGAATTGCCTTATCATAAGAAAACTTATCGACAAGTGAAAGAGCTATTATATGGTAACCTTGGCTTGGAAAAAGTTCTAGAAAAAGAACCAGCAAATATAGAGTTAAAAAGATTGGTGTTTTCATATATGATATATCGATTGTGTAAAAAAATTAAACCACAGTATAAGGAAAAAAATTTCATACTAAGCGACTATTTTACAAAAAAAAATTATGGAATAATAGATGAAACAACATTTTATCAATCTTGTGAGAACGGGAACAAACCATGGTTAGCGCCATTGAAACGTGAAAACTCTGGAGAGGACACCAATCTATATACTTTTTTTGAAAACATAGGAAATAAGATTGCAGATATTAATAAAAATGATGGAGATAAATCGAAGTTTTTTGTAGTCACAATCTTGAGTGATTTTATAGACGATGGTAATAAGAAAAGAGGAGTTGAAGAAATTTCTAAATTATTATATAAAGATTTAGGAGATTCGAAAGTGCAGATCAATTTTGTTGTATTGCCTAGTAAAGAAGATGTTGGCGAGATTACCAAAGCAAAGAAATTGCTATACAAAATAAAGAACGAATTTGATTCACACACAAGTAACTTAAAATCAAAGCGGGTTTCAATATTTGGAACCTTGGATAAAAGGGTCATAACATACCATTCTAATTGGGTAATAGAAGAAAAGACTAATCTTCTTAATTGGATTGAATTAATTAATACTCCATTTATTGGAATAAAAGCATCCGATACAGATAGTACTGAAGCAGCTAATTTGGTAAGTGATGAATTGTGGCTTCATCCAAAAGGAAAATTTTATAACGATTCAAGTACTACGTTAGATACTAGATTTGCTATTGTTTTGGACGAGAATATTTTCCTTAATAAGCAAGACGATGCTGGTATAAAATTTTCGATTCAAACGATGAATGGCGATCTTAATCAAAAGAATAAAGAGGTTATGCTTAATAGAGATGTTGATTGTAGGAAAAATATCAAATTTTGTTCCTTATATCGAAACGAATGTATTGTCATAGAAAAATCGAGTTCCTCAAACCCCTCAAATACATCCAATATTAATCTCCAAATTTATAAAAAAGGAAACATCACCAAACTAGAAATTCCAATAAAAGTAGATTAAACCTTTTAGTACTTATAAGTTCAATACCAAGAAATGAAACCAAAAAACCTATTCATCAACTTCGTGTTTCTGTTGCTCGGTATCGGTGCAACCTACTTCTTCTATGTGAAAAACAAAGTGGATGTATTGTATGATGATCTTATGCTCACAAGAGACGAACTCAAAGCATGTGAGAACGATCAGAAAATTCTCAAGAGTACCAATAGTACACTGCAATATGATGTGAAAGAAGCACAAATGGAAACCAATTTTAAAGTCAAAGAAATAGAAGCGCTTAATAGCAGGTTGACGGAAAAAGACAATGAAATCAATGATTTGGATATTGAAATTCAACGGAAGGAACAGCAAGTTCAAGATATGTTTCAGCAAATGACAGAGATGGCGATGGAAGGAGCCACGGAAGAAGTTAGAGAAAAAATACAAGCGCTAAATACCGAAATGAACGACTTGAGGGATAAGAATAGAGTATTACAAAATCAAAGGAGGGAAATGCAAGATGCGATGAGCGTACTTAGATCACAGCTGTCGGCTAAAGAACAAGAATTGACACAGTTGATGGAAATTGAAATTCCCAGGAGAGATCATAAAATTGAGGAGTTGAAAAGTGAATTAGAAATCAGCCAACAATTTCAAGCCTTTGCCAACATCAGAGCGGAAATTGAAAATATTAAAATTGACAACAGAGAAAATATTTTACAATTCGACTTGCGCTTTGATCCAGAAGAAACCCATTATTTAAAAAATAATGAACTACTAAAAAAACTAACCTTTAGTCCAAAGATTTTCAATAAAACCAAAGAGAATTTTTTTACACCAGATATTAAAAACTTTTCAATTTTTACCAAAGAAAGATATGAATTAGCAGATTTGATAACCATTACTTTTCCCGTAAGTAATTTCTCTTTTAAAAAATACAAAAATGGAAGTAAAGGAGTAAATCTCACAAAAGGAGATGAGATCAAGATAAAAGTTGTTTTAGAAGAATTGCAAGAATTGGAAATTGCCAATAAAACCTTTTACCTAAAATAACCTTCATTTTTTCAATAGAACAAACACCACCAATGGCACGGAAAGATAAACTTAAAAATCAAGAGCAAAGCGATCAACAACCCAGCGAAGAGAAAAGTAAATTTTTGCTACCGCTACTCTTGGGAGTACTCTCCCTCTTTTTAGTTGG
>CALLVY010000280.1 GCA_938015925.1 uncultured Saprospiraceae bacterium | reverse complement strand
TGGACAAGAGAAAATAGCTTCTAACGGTCTTAACCGTTTTTCTTAGATTATTACTTTTCAAAACCGTTAAAACGGTTGTTCCAAAGACCAATTCTACCTCCCACAACTAAAGTTGTGGGTTGAAAGAGAGCTCAGTCATTTTAATGCGTTCCATCTATTAGGAAATCGAGATGCTAGACAACTCTTAAATTTTGAGTATTTTCACCTTTAGACAAACACACCAAGCCAATCACAAAATGAATAAAAGTCTTTACATCGCAGCAACCGGTCAACACATTGGAAAAACAACTTCTACCCTCGGGATCGTAGCGGCGCTCAAAAGTATGGGGATTGATAAACTCGGCTACTGCAAACCGATGGGACAAGAACTTATCACCATTGATGAACTCAAAGTAGATAAGGATGCTTTTCTCTTTTCGAAAATCATGGGTTTCAAACTGGCCGCAGAGATTCACAGTCCCGTTACTTTGCACAAGGGAGTGACCACTTCCTTTATTGAGAATCCCGATCAATTTAATTTTAAAGACCGCATTCTTACAGCAGCGAATCATCTCAATGAAAATTGTTCGGTGACCGTTTATGAAGGCACGGGACATCCGGGGGTCGGTAGCGTGGTCAACTTTTCTAATGCGCAGGTTGCCAAGATGGTGAATGCCAAAGTGGTCTTGGTCGCAGAAGGAGGAATTGGGAATACCATTGATCGAATTGATCTTTGTCTATCGTATTTTAAAGCGCAGGATGTTCCAATTATCGGAGTCATTATCAATAAGGTGATTCCTGCAAAAATGGAAAAAATCGAAAAGTATTTGCGACAATATCTGGAGCAAAAAGGCATTCCTTTGTTGGGTTTGGTGCCTTATGACAAAACCCTTTCTAATCCAATAATGCAAACCATTCTCAAAGCAGTCAATGGTCGCTATCTGGCGAATGATCATCGTTTTAAAAAGCGGGTAGAATCCATCATCCCGGGTTCTTTGATTGAGGATATTGAAAATATGAAAGATCCTCATCATTTATTGTTGGTGGTTAGTTATAAACGCGCGGGAGAAGCGCTGAAGCAAATCGAGGCTTTGACGATCAAAAAGCAATTGAAGCAAAGTCCACTCTCAGGCGTCATTCTCACGGGTGACGGGCGGGTGGAACAGCCTTTGGAATCTTATGATTTGCATGAAGATTATTTGATTCGGGAAGAGATTCCGGTGATTGCTACCGCACTTGATACCTTGGGGGCTTATCAGCGGATTATGAAGATTGAAGTAAAGATCAATACGGCTACGCCCTGGAAGGTGGAGAAGGCGAATGATTTGATTCGGGATCATGTGGATATGGATCGACTGTTGGGCTTGTTGGGGGAATGAGGGAGTGGGAATAGGATTTTTTTAAATCAAAAAAAATTCCGATTGGGTAAACAAACAACCATCTCCAAAGGAGGCAATTTTAAAAAACCTCTAAAGAAGAGTGGTTGTTTATTTTCATTTTAGTTGAAAAGTTTAGTTAGCAAAAGGAATACTAGCATCTAAACCAGCAGTAACTGCTATACTGCACCCCCCAATGACAATTTCTATGAATTCTTTTCCTGACCGGCAAACTACCTCCTGTTTGTGCAGAACAACTACTCGACCTTCCGCAGGAGTCTAGGATCCAACCTCCACAATATCGATACACAGCTTCCGTATCATTTTTATCCACTAAGTATCCTTCTAACTCTGATTCTGAAAGACTTTCAACAAATGCAGAAACATCTGCTCCTTCTGCTAAGACCGCTCTTGGGAAGAAATATTCCTTTACACAATCCTCGCAATATTCAGCAGATCTAGATAGCTCATCGTCGATATTGTTTGCTTCAATTTGAATGGATTGATCGGCTAATATTTCTCCTTGATCGGTATCTTTACAAGAGGCAAAAATAAGTAAGGAAAGTAGCCCCAAAAGCTTAAAATAAATTTTTACTTTTTTCATGATTTTAATTTTACAATATTAAATGAATAAGTAAGCTAGCTTCTTTAGTTCGAATAGTTAACTACTTATTAAACGAAGTGACCGTTTAAAACATGACAAAAAAAATTACATTTCACAAAATGTACCCTTGTTTTTTTTTAGATTATTAATGTAGGATTGGGTAAAATTGGCGATCCGATTTCTTCGACTTTAAGGTGTAAAATATAAACAGGCTCTGGTTTAAAACCAGAGCCTGTTCCCCTAGGAGTGTAGGGTTTTATCTATTCCAAATCATTATTCCAATTTCCTAATTTTGATTTGAGAGATCTAATTTATTTTTTAGTCCTAGTTTCTTTGCCGTAAAAAAGCTGTCTAGGTTTTCATAACTAGAAATCGAACAATCATCAATTAAGTATTTTATATCATCTAAAGCATTCGAGAATTTACAATTGGTTTCTTCTCTTATTTCGTTTAAAATCGACTTATCAAAATTTGGATTAAATAAGTACTCGTCTATTTTTAATAATAAAGATTGATTGTTTTTCATTTCTAGTTCTTGAGGAAGATACACCTTAAATAAGTCATTCAAAGTATTGCCCAAGCTCTCTATACTCTTTTGAGTTTTCATTATTCTTTCTGATTTATTTTTTTTAAAAAATTTTCTCAATTCAAACGATCACTTCGCATAAATGTCCTCAATTATTTTTATAACTTTTTTCCTCGTTCTACTTAAAATAGCATGAATATTATTTTCAGAGGTTCCAAACAACTCTCCTACTTCTTTGGCCTTATAGCCTTCCAATTTTAAAATTATAATTTGAATTTCATGATTCTTCAATTCCTTTCTCAAAATTTTTATCAAATATTCATATTCCAATTTGGGTAAAAAATCAGGTTTGTAACCCAGTGATTTGCATACCCTATCCGTAAATTTTTGCGCTTTCTTTTTATCCTTTCTTAAAAAATCAATCATCTTATTTCCTGCCATTGTAAAAATATAGCCTTGAAATCTAGGTGCTAAATCTTCAAGCTTCTCGTGTGGCATTTGGCAAAGTTTTAAAAAAACTTCTTGTAAGATATCTTTAACTAATTCAGAGGATTTAAGACGTTTATAGAGATGACCATAGAGGGCAGAATAATAATCATCTATAAGTTTTTCAATCAGCAAGGTTTTTCTGATATCCATAATTCTATATTTATTTGATTGCATGAATTTACTGATATATACTATGACGAATAATAGAAAGAAAACCTGACAAGGTTTGTCCAAAATCATTATCATCACTCATTGCACCCGAATAAATATAACAATTTAAACACAAATCCTCAAATACTCCAAGAGATGCTTTATTAAGCCATTTCCCGGAAAGAAATGCCAATAAACCCCTATCGTTTTCAAACCAATCCCTAAAAAGCAAAACATCAGACTCCAAAAATTTCAAATCTCATTAATAAAATCTTCAACACCACAGATCCTCCCCTATCCACCCCACAATTGTGGCCTTTTCCCTTTTTTCCCGTCTAATCACTACGTACCTTAGCGTAAATAAATATTCTTCCGACATCATTACAAATCTAATCACTCCAAGCATGGAAGCCATTCTCGATTACATCTACAGCTTTAGCGGAACAGTCGTTACCATCTTCACCTTCTACGTCATTTACATCTTAGCACAAAAGATTCTCGACCAGCAAGCCAAAGGAAAAAGTGATTGGACGCTGATTCGATCCATCATTCTTTTTGGGATCTTCTTCGTTGGAGCGATTGCGGTGATTTTAGCTTTGCCGATGGGTGATAGTTTGCGGGGGCAAATCACGAGTCTATTAGGGATTGTTATCTCTGCGGTATTGGCCTTGAGTTCGGCTACTTTTTTTGGGAATGGTTTGGCGGGGGTGATGTTGCGGATCATCAATAGTTCAAAGCCAGGCGATTTTATTCAAGTCAATGATCATTTTGGAAGAATTACCGAACGCGGTTTATTCCATACGGAATTGCAAACGGAAAACAGAGACCTCACCACTATTCCCAATTTATACCTCGTCAATAATCCAGTAAAAGTTACGCGTTCTTCGGGTACATTTATTTCCGGTACCGTTTCTTTAGGCTATGATGTCAATCGACAAAAAATAGAAAAGGCTTTGATCGAGGCCGCTACCAATGCAGAGCTGACTGATCCTTTTGTGCGAATTACGGAATTAGGAGACTTCTCTGTTTTGTATGTGGTGTATGGAATGGTTCAGGATATCAAAACGGTTTTGACGCGTCGGTCGAGATTGAATGCGATGATTTTGGATAGTTTGCATGAGGCCAATATTGAAATTGTGTCGCCGAGTTTTATGAATCAACGGCCAACTGGTGATACCGTTTTTATTCCGAAAAAAGTTAGGAAGCACGAGGAGGTAAAAGTCGCTGCGGAAGCGCCTGAGAATTTAATTTTCGACAAGGCGGACGAAGCGGAATCCATTGAAAAACGCAAAGAGCGATTAGCGGAATTGGAGGTAAAGATCAAAGCTTTGCAAGAAGAATTAAAAGCGACGACAGAGGGCGACGACAAACATGCGGAGTGCTCTAAAAAGATCGCTCGTTGTGAAGAACTAAAAGCTAAAATGTTGGAACGCCTGGATAATCAATTGGGAGATTTGGGGGCAAAGTAAATTCAAAAAGCTACAAGTATTTTTGTTTTACACCATAAAAAAACAAGCCCAAAATCAACAAGACTCCTAAGTAATAATACCAAGTTCCTCCTCCATCAAACAACAAAGGAAAAGTATTTCCCGTCTGCACAAAACCTGCCCAATAATAAGGATGAGCAAAAACTTTATCCGCTCGGCTTAGGTGACTTTTTTTGGCCTTTTGCATAGCCCGGTCTTTGGGCAAACCCTCTTCGAGTCCTTCGTAATAATCCTGCATCAATTGTGCGGTCGTACAATCATCCACCGACCATAGACTCATCACCGTACTTGGACATCCCGCCAACACAAAGCCTCTCGACAAACTCATAATCCCCTCCCCTTTTATCAATTCTCCAGACCCCGTATTACAAGCGCTTAACACCGCTAAATCAGCATTCAAATTCAAACTTTGCAAATCTCTATAACTGAGAAAATCATCGGCAAAAAAAATCTTACTTTCTGTAAAGTCCTCCACCGAACTACAAGCATGCGTCGCCAAATGCACCACCCGATAATTTTCTACTTCTTTCAAAAAGGAACGCTTGTCTGCCGCCTGTCCCAAGTAAAAATCACCTCCCATCAATTCCTTAATGGCTTTTACTTCTTGCTGATTACAATCCAGGGTGGAAAGGACATCATTCTCACAGCTTCGCTGAGCCAATGACTTTTCATTGTCAAAAGAAGGCGCCCAAGCGATAAAGGGTTTTAGTTTTTTAGTTTTGGATTTCGAGGAAAAAGGTTTGCAGAGTAAGGTGGCAGAAAAATTATAGCTTATCGCAAAACGTTCCAACAAATAAGAAAAAGAATTGGGAGAAAAATCTTTCACGGGTGCTTTTGCTTCTTGCAAAAGCAGGGTTTCAAAAGGCACCAAAGCCAATAGGTCATCGGGGATAATGATCAGCGTATTGATCTTTTCTGATACTTGTGTTAATGGCTTTTGAAGTAGCGTTTGGGATATTTTCCATGCGGTTTTGGCAAAATTCTGACAGGAGGCATTGAAGGTTTTATTATTGGGTGGATTGGCTAAAAATTGCTGGAGATCAAGAATGGCTTTTTTAAAATCGCTGCTCCATTCTACCGGAAAAACCTGAATGCTCTGTTGCGTAATGCAAAAGATATATTTCCGTTCCTGCCCAACAAAATATTCAAAGAGTGCCGTCTGATCATCAATTATTTTTTCTCGCAAATCAGCGACACTTGCTATTTGAAATTGGTGTTTTAGAAAATAGTAATCTGGATATCGCGTTTCGAAATCCGAAATCAAGGCTTGATATTCTTGCTTCAATTCGAAAAGTTTATTTCCCCAAATTTTCTGCTTTTCTTTTTCCTTTTTCTTTTGTTTTAGTCGAGCAATTTTTTTCTGATAAAAAGCAATATCGATTTGTAATTGTCGCTCTCGCTCCAAATCTTCTGCTAAAATATCCGCTTTAGACAAGGCATTCGATTCTCTTAAGGCTTCCAAAAGCAGGATGGACTTATTTTG
>CALLVY010000279.1 GCA_938015925.1 uncultured Saprospiraceae bacterium | reverse complement strand
CACATCGCTTTGTTTTTGACCTTCCTCAATTTATTTCGCCATGCCCAAAATAGCCTAAATGCCTTAACCGAAAAACAACTCGATTTCTATTACGAAAAAGTCCTGTGCATTCAGCGAAAAGACGAAGTACCCGATGAGGTCTATCTCATTTTCGAATTGGCCAAAGACTTTAATAATTTTTTGGTCGAAGAAGGTAGCCTTACTTTGGCAGGCAAAGATCAAACGGGAAAACAATTGGCCTATGAAACCATCGAGGATTGGGTGATCAGTAAAACCCAGGTAGCTGAATTGAAATCTACTTATTTGGGACTGGAGGAAAATGGCGGCTATTTTGCTGCTAGTGAAACCGCCAATAGTGGCGACGGAATCGGAGGGCCCTTTAATCCACCCGATCTGATTCGTTGGAGAGGCTTGGGCGATGATGCCAATAGGCCATTGCCGGATCTTGGTTTTGCCATTGCAACTCCCCAGTTGATCTTAAAAGAAGGACAAAGAAAAATTGCTGTGGAACTGGTCGTCGATAGAGCAAATTTCCAGAATTTGACGGCGGAGCATTTCGAACTGGAAATCAGTACAGAAGAAGAGGTGATGGCTTTGTATCGAAAAAGTGATCCCGAATTGGCAACGGTTTTAGGTGCCGGAACTTTTGATTTACACTCGCGACCTTGTAGGACAGAAGGTTGTTTTTCAGAGATGGAAGCAGCGCGAAGAATGGTCGCAGATTTTACGGCAGATGTTGGCGTTTATGTTGGGAAAGCAAATGGTAATGCCGATGTAGAAGCCATCTATACCAAAGCCAATGAAACGAATCGACTGCTAGAGGAGGCGGTTTTTGAAAATGCCTTTTTGTTGATCAAGAAATTCACCACAGAGCTGGAAAGTTTTACTCTCCCGGTTCCTGCTCCTGGAACAAATACAATACCAGAAGACAAAGAGGCAGGTGCACTATTTTTTAAAAGAGCCTATACTTATTGGACTTTGGCCAAAACCTTTGCACCGCCTATTACTGTAGAGTCCATATCTAAAAATGAATTAACCAGTATTCCTAAAGGAGGAGGGGGTGAAATAGAGTATTTTAAAATTGCAGAATTGTACGAATTGCTAGTCGCGGATTTGACAAAAGCAACCTTACTGCTCCCGAATCCTACAGGAACAGATTTGGCAGATAGGTCACAAATTTACAAGCCAGTAGCAATCGCATTTTCGGGTAGAATTTTTATGCAGATGGGATTTTTTACGTATGCTAAAGGCTTTTTTGATCAAATTGTCGGCTCGGATATTTATACCTTAGCGGAAAATAATTCTGGTACTACTCCCAGTCCTAACTCCGACCCTTACTCCGATATTTTTTCCAATCCCAATCATAGAGAAACCATGTTATGGTTGTCAGATGATTGTACGACGGGGAAGTCCGCAGCTCATTATGGCTTGTATAATTTTGCTGGTCCGAATGGAGAAGATTCTGATAAAAGGGTAGTAGCAGCAAGTTCAACCTTGGTGTCTGCTCTCTATGATCAGGAAGATGATTTTAGAAAAAGCTTTTTCCAGGAAGTAGAAGTGGATGATGATCCACGATCTAAAGAAATTGCAGTTAAGCGAGTTTGGTGTAATAAATATTATCAAGGTGGGGAAAAAGGAATTCCACTTTTTAGATATTCTGAAGTGCTCTTTAATAAAGCGATCTGTGAATTAAAAGGGGAGCAGATTAATGTGCCGGCAGGTGTTGAAATAATCAATCAGTTCAGAGTAAGAGCAGGAATCCCTCCATTGGGCTCTATGACTTCTTTGACAGATGCGGATTATTTGGAAATATTCAATGAAAGATTCCGAGAGTTTGCCTTTGAAGGAGATCGCCGCGATTTTTTACAATCTTTCCAAAAGAGAATACCAAGTCATAGCAATAACACCAATATTCCTTATGATAGTCCAGATTTGTATTTTAAAACTAGTCCTTCATATGGGGTGAATGATTGCTGTGGAGATGGAGATGTGAAGGCGACCTTCGACCTTGATATTCCGAACGATTTTCCACCCATCGTTCACCTCGAAGAAGACAATTATCTGAGCCAGGCCACCAAATGGCCTTATTTGAAAATCAAACTTCGCAAGAACTTTCCACAAATGACAGCGGCCTACCGGATCATGCAAGAGGCCCAATTGAAAAGTATCTGCGTCCATGTAGAAGCTTATGGCATTCGCGAAAACCTGATTGTCCAAAACGATCGAGGCGTATACAATGGCAATGAAGAATTTTTTCCCTTTGGCGCTAGTCCTAAAATTGGGAACCAGTTTTATCTCGGAAGCGCAGAAGTGTTTCAGAAAAAATTGGATTGCGTGGATTTACATTTCGACTGGATTGATCCTCCCAATCTTACCACTTATTATAGGGAGTATGGTGTGTTTTACCCCATCCCGCAACCCAAAATAAATATAGCCTACCAAGATGGAGCGACCTTGCCGGAAAAGCAAAGAGAAAAAACGGTGACGACTATCATTAGAACAGGAAATGTTGTAGGAGAGAGCGGTCCTTTCTTAGCAATGGCTGGTGGCTTATCTGGAGTTGTAAAAGATCCTGATGGAAATCCTTTGATCGGGGTATCGGTTGCAATAAAAGATACAGATCGAGGAACAACAACGGATTTAGATGGGAATTATAGCATTAATGTAGAGGAAGGGGAGGTTCTGATTTTTTCTTATATAGGCTATGCGGATGTAGAAACAGCAGTATTCCAAAGTGGTCAGATCAATGTCATTATGGGATTAGGAATCGGTTCCAGACAATTTGATTTGAGTACAGCAGGAGAAATGGTTTATGATTTTGAATTAAATCCTGAAGGCACTACCCGGGATGTTAGAGTGCAAAATGTGGAACGTTACTTAGCGACCAATGCGCGTGGTGTCATTCGCATTTCTTTGCAAGAAAGTGATTTTTTACATGAGGAATATTATCGCCTTTCCAATGCAGTGGCACTCAATCCCGATCAACTAGGCAACATCATCCCAAACGTTCCTTATACGCCTGCGACCAATGGCATCAGTCTCGATTATTGCTCCACTCAAAAGATCTATGATTGCTGTGGAGAAGCAGACGGTACCGATCAGTTTTTTCATCTGGAACCTTTTGCAGGAGTCCATGAACTGCCCTTGAAAAGGCCAAAGGATAATTGCCTTGATATGGTGGAAGGATTTAAACAACCTTCCTTCAATCCGAATTGCATGAATTTTGCCAAAGGCAATCTCTATATCGGACTCTCTGATTTTACCCCAGGAGAAAATCTTTCTTTGCTGATCCAAACCCTGGAAGGAACAGAAAAAGATTTTACCAAACTGCCTCCCAAAATTGTCTGGTCTCATTTGACCGAAAACAACAAATGGATTCCATTCGGCAGTGGTGAAATACTCAAAGACAGCACCGAAGGTTTGACCAAAACCGGATTGGTGCAGTTGACCACTTCCTCAGCGATGGTCAAGGAAAATACTTTATTCAATGACGAACTACATTGGATTAGAATATCTGCCCATGAAGAATTAGACAATGGCGATGGCGATGCCACTTCCATCTTAGCTTTGCCAGATATTATTTCGATCAGATCACAAGGAATCATTGCCCGGTTTAAAAATCAGGAAAATGAAACCAGCCATTTAGCCAATCCTCTACCCGCAGGAACCATCAGTAAACTAGTCGTCAAACAAACGGAAGTCAAAACCATTGAACAACCTTTTGAATCTGCTGGTGGTCGATTGCCAGAAAATGGCCCGGAATTTTACCGCAGAGTGAGTGAGCGATTGCGACACAAAGACCGAGCCGTCACCATCTGGGATTATGAGCATTTATTGCTAGAACAGTTTTCTAAAATACATCGTGCCAAGTGCATTTCTCATTCCAATGCCAATACCGCACAAGCACCTGGCTATGTGATGGTGGCCGTCATCCCCGATATCAGCCAACGCAGTGGCGTCCTAAAAGCAGAACCTCGTTTCTCTTTTGGCGACTTAGAAGAAATGGAAGATTTTCTACGCAGCAAGACCAATTTATTTGTTGCTACCGATAATTACCTCCAGGTCCTTAATCCCAATTACGAACCCGTACGCTTGAAGTTTAATGTGAAATTTAAGGAAGGAGTAGACGAAGTGTATCATCGGATTTTACTGAATGAAGAACTGAATACTTTCCTGGCTCCTTGGTTGAGTGATATACAATCGGCCATTCCTTTTGGAAGTCCCTTGCCACTTTCGAAGATCATTTACTTTATCGAAGGCAAAGAGTATGTAGAAGGTATTTCAGATTTCAAGGCTTTCCAATATTGCGATTCCTTGCAAGTATCAAATTGTGAGACCGATGATCCAGTAAAGAGCAGTAGCATTATCCCAGGAACTGCAGCTTCTGTTTTGACGACTTATCTCAAAAAAGATAAAACACCAAATGAGATTGATCACTGTATCGATATCGTATCAGATCTGTGTGATCCGTCTAGTATTAAATCTGAACCTTGTTAAATCAGCGCCATTACTTCCTTCAATTTTTCCAAAATAAAGAAGTACTAAACAGAAATTAAAAATTCATTTATGACCACGCTTCCAACCATATCAAAAGCTAGACCTGCCGATCCAAGTATGGACTATGAATTGCTTCGGGCCGAAGGCATTAGCCACCTCGAACAGCTGGCGACTCAAATCTGGACAGATTTCAATGCCCATGATCCTGGGATTACCATCTTAGAAACCCTTTGCTATGCGATCACTGATTTGGGGTATCGGGCAAACTTGCCCATCGAAGATTTGTTGGCTGGAGATCCCGAAAATCCCGCAGGGCAAAAAACTTATTTTTCGGTAGAAGAGATTTTAAAATCTGCTCCAGTTACGGAACTTGATTTTCGAAAACTCTTATTGGATTGTCCGGGAGTAAAGAATGCTTGGTTGGAAAAAGCGACGAGTGCAGAGGTACCTCTTTTTGTTGGACAAAAAATGACTTTTAAGGAAGGTCGAGCCTTAAAAACTCAATTGGAAAATCTTCTTTTAAAACTGAAAGAAGAAGGCTATGAATGGGTAATAGATGAATTGGCTTTGGAAAGAGGAGCAGAGTTGGTGGAGAAATTAAGAGCAGCTGGAAAGTTTGATTTAGCCAATGAATTGTCCGATTTTTTAGAAGGACTGATTTGTCATTATGGCTATTATCCTTTACGTATTCCTGAAATAGATGGAAAGACTCCTCCAATTGGAGAGCAATTACAATTGAATGGATTGTACAAAATGATCCTTGAATTAGACGATGATATAGATCCCAATAATTTTAAAATAACCAGCAAGGTTAAAGATTTAGTCAGCAAAAAATTAAATGCCAATCGTGCTCTCTGCGAAGATTTCCTGAAAGTCAAAATTTTAGAAATAGAAAAATTATGTCTTTGCATGGATTTGGAACTTAGCGATGAGGCAGAGGCAGGGGAGGTGATTGCGAAAGTGGTCGCAGCCATTCAAGAATATTTGGCGCCTACTATTCCATTTTATTCTTTTCAAGACCTGCTGGATAAAGGAATGTCTTGCGAGGAGATTTGTAATGGACCTGCTCTGAAAAAAGGCTTTGTATTAAAAGAAGATTTAGAAAATAGCCTTTACCGGAAAACCATTTTAAAGTCTGATCTGTATCGAATTATTTTAGATCAAGCAGAAGTGATTTCCGTAAAAGAAGTATTTATCAAAGGCATGGAGGATGCTGATTTTTCTGGCGATTGGTGCTATACCCTAAAAGATTGCCACAAAGGAATCATTGACATTTGTTGTTCTCAATTTCATGTTTCCAAAGGCCTCTTGCATAGTAAAGTAGAAGAAGCGGAAATCGAACCCCATTTGGAATTGATTCAATTGCAACAAGAAAACCTAATCGCCAATCCCAATAACCGACTCGCTCACGCGAGAGGAAATTTCCGCAAGGACCTAAAGGAATTTGTCAGCCTCCAATATGAATTCCCAGGAGTATACGCCATCGGCGACCAAGCCGTTCCCGATTCCGCTCCCGCGCTCCGCAAAGCACAGGCCAAACAGCTACAAGCTTATTTGCTTTTCTATGATCGAATCTTAGCGGATTATTTGGGGCAATTGTCAGGAGTCAGA
>CALLVY010000278.1 GCA_938015925.1 uncultured Saprospiraceae bacterium | reverse complement strand
TGCAAGAGTCTTTTAAATTCTAAATGAGAGTTTTTAAAAAAGACCAGGTGTCGAATGAGTTTGATGCCTCCACTGGTAGACCCTGCACAGGCTCCAACAAATAAAAGAATAAAAAACAAGAGCGTCAAGGCGGGCGACCAGGAAGTATAATCCGCAGAAATAAAACCAGTAGTCGTAATGACAGAAACAATCTGAAAAGCGGCATTTCTAAAACTTCGTTCAACAGAGGCATCCGTAATTTGCGTAAGCGTAAATCCTACGATAAAGGTGAGGGTCAACACCAAGATGAGATAGGTCTTAAACTCATCACTCTGCCAGACTTTTTTTAACTTTCCGGTAAGACCATAATAAATGACCGTATAATTTATTCCCGCCAAAAACATAAAAAACAGAATAGGATATTGGAGCGCCGCAGAATCATAATGGGCAATGCTGGCATTTTTGGTTGAAAAACCTCCGGTAGCCATCGTCGTTAATCCATGATTGATGGCATCGAAAAAAATCATACCATTGAAGTAAAGGATACTGATGAGCAGGGCGGTGAGGCCCACGTAGATGAGCCAAAGTCTTTTGGCGGTCTCTTTGATCCGGGGATGTATTTTGTCGGAAGTAGGGCCAGGAGCTTCGGCCACAAAAAGTTCTACGCCACCGATGCCTAAAAGTGGAAAAATCGCTACCGTCAGTACAATGATCACCATTCCGCCAACCCATTGCGTCAGACTTCGCCAAAACAAGATGCCCTGTGGAACGGCTTCAATGTCATTGAGTACGGTAGCTCCCGTAGTGGTTAGTCCCGAAACACTTTCAAAAAAGGCATTGGTAAAGTTTTCGAAAACACCACTGAATAAATAGGGGAGGGTACTAAAAATGGCCATACAAAGCCAGCCTAATGCGACGATCAAATAACCTTCGCGTTTGCCAATATTATTCTTTGCTTGGGGTTTGAGCAACCATAAAATACTTCCAAGACCAATCGTCGTCAATGCCGAATAAATCAAGGGCATGCCATCCCCACTTTGATGATACCAGGAGAAGGGCAAAGCACTGAGCATAAAACCTCCGAAAACCATCAAAAGCACGCTTAATATTTTTACAATCGCTCCTATGTTGATCATTAGAATAAAGTCTATTACTTAAAAATTTCTTCTACTTGATGGATGGCTTCTGGTAAAGTGAAAATGATGACTTTGTCATTGATACAAAACCGAAAGTCACCATCAGGAATATAACTATCATCTCCCCGAATGACTCCGGCAATAATGGCCTTTTCTGGAAAGTGTAAGTCGCGGATAGGGTGCTTACAAAGCCGATTGTTTTTGTGTACTTCAAATTCGATCATCTCTGCTTCAACGCCATGCAAACTCGCAATGGCTTCCACTTTTCCTTTTCTTACAAAACGGAAAATATTATTGGCAGCGATCAGTTTTTTATTGATTAAAGTATCTATCCCAATGTTTTGAGAGATGTGGGTATAGTTGACATTGTCGACCAAGGCAATCGTTTTGTAAACACCGAGGTCTTCTGCCATTAGGCTGGTGACAATATTGATTTCAGAATTGGGCGTAAGAGCTACGAAGGCATCCATGTTTTCCAAACCTTCTTCTTTTAGCAAATCTATATTGCCCGGATCTGCCTGGATGATGAGGCTATTGTTAAGTTGATCTACAAATTTTTTCCCAGTCTTCCGATCATCAAATACAATCGTAATTTTATATTTATCTTCCAATAATTGAGCGGTACGCAGGGCTAGAGAAGTCCCCCCGATAATCATCACTTTTTTTATCGGCCGCAATTGCTTGCCGACAAAGCGCATCGCTATATCCATAAATTCATGGCGAGCAGCAATGTACAAATGATCGCCATGTCGGAGAATAGTATCGCCGTTGGGGATAATGGTTTTTTGACCTCGTAAAAGAGCGATTCCGCGGAAGGTGAAATCATTATTGAGGGAATCAATTTCTTTAATGGATTTATTGATCAAAGGGCTCGTGGTATCCACGGTAAAACCCACTACGGAAACTTTTCCATTTTCAAACTCATAAACATCGGTAAAAGATCCTCGATGAAGCAGGCGTTCAATTTCCTGAGCAGCCAAGAGCTGTGGCGAGATCAATACATCGACCCCAATTTGGCGAAATTTTTCCTTTTGAGTATCCTTAAAATACTCTGGATTATTGACGCGGGCAATGGTCTTTTTAGTACCCATTTGCTTGGCCAGAATGGCGAGCAATAAATTGGTTTTTTCGGAAGTGGTTACGGAAATAAACAGTTGCGCTTTTTCCACCTGTGCCTGTTCGAGTACAAAGATAGAAGCCGCATCTCCGCGAATGGTCATGACATCCAAATGAGTGGCGACATGATTGAGCACATCTTCGTCCGTATCGATAAGGGTGATGTCCTGATTTTCTTTAGAAAGTAGTTGAGCAAGGTGAAATCCCACCGCTCCTGCACCAGCAATTATTATTTTCATCTTTTCGAAACAGGTCTTTAGTGATGTGGGCAAAATGCCCTCCTGCTTGTTTTAATTAGGGGGCAAAATTACAAACAAATCCTATGGGAAACCGGAATTTGAGAAAAATTATTTGAACGCCTTAAATTAGACTTTTTCTTGATTCTGAAGATAGTCCCAGATCAATTTCGCAGTGCGTTCCGAAGCGCCTTGATTGCCTAGTTTTTCCCGCAATAAGGTGTATTCCAGTTCTAATTGGCTCCTTTTAGTAGTTTCCAGTAATTGGTGGATTTCTTGGGCCAAATTAGCTTTGGTAAGTTCTGCTTGTAGCAATTCTTCTACGATTTTTTGGTCCATAATCAAATTTACCAGCGAAATGTACTTCACTTTGATCAAAGACTTGAAAATCCAATAGTTGATCCAACTGCCGCGATAACAGACCACTTGGGGTACTTTAAAGAGGGCGGTTTCTAAAGTGGCTGTTCCCGAAGCAACGAGGGCTACTTTGGTTTGCGTGAGCAAATCATAAGTTTGTCCAAAAACGAGAGTAGGAGCTTCAGCTAAATTAGCGGCATCAATTATCTTTTGATAAAACCCAATTTCAATAGCAGGAGCTCCGGCAATGTAAAAACGATGCTCCGGAAAGGAGGGAATCACCTTTAGCATTTCGGATAAGATGGTCGAAATCTCTTGTCTGCGGCTACCAGGAAGTAAGGTAATGATGTCTTTATCCTTGGGGAAGTCGATTTCGCTTTGAAAATTTTCGGTAACATCGAGCAGGGGATGTCCCACAAAATCGACACTATAACCATGCTTGGTATAAAATTCTTTTTCGAAGGGTAGAATAACAAATACCCGATCTACATTCTTCCCCAGCTCATGTACCCGTTTTGTATTCCAAGCCCAAATCTGTGGTGAAATGTAATAGTAAACCCGGATGCCATTGGCTTTGGCCCATTTGGCGATTCGCATATTAAAACCAGGATAATCGATGAGAATCAAGGCATCTGGTTGCCATTTTTGAATGTCTTCTTTGCAGAAACGAATATTGCCAAGAATGGTCCGAAGATTCATCGCTACCTCGGCAAAACCCATGAATGCCAATTCGCGGTAGTGTTTGATGACGGCTCCGCCTGCGGCTTCCATTTTATCCCCACCCCATACTCTAAATTGAGCGGCAGAATCCAGTTTTGCCATAGCCAGCATCAAATTGGAAGCGTGAAGATCGCCAGAAGCTTCGCCAGCTATGAGGTAGTATTTCATGGAGGAAATTAAATAGAATTGTTGGAATAAAGAACCATTTTCTCTGAGGGAAGATCGACACTTGGCCTAAGTAATCAAATGAGATTGAAAATAGAAAAACCAGGTAACGGCCAAAATAACAGTAGGAAAAACCAAACCTCGCATGGTATTGTAACAGCGATTGCGGCTATAAATGGTAAAAGGAAGGAGGTTGAAGCAAACCGCAAGTAAGGCAACCGTCCTGCTTCGAAAATTGTCCGTAAAACCGATATCGCTAACCATTTGGCTACTAGCCAATTGATCGTAGAGTTCTAATAAAAGGGCATAACCGACAAAGGGAACAGCAATGCCAATAATAAGGCCGAGTGGGATGGAATCTTTGTGAAACATGGTACAAATTTAGGAGAAATTGAGGAATTCCGGGCAATCTTTTTGCGTCAAATAGAATCGGCAAAGAGACGAAGGCGATTTTCGCCCATCGATATTCAATATTTAAGATTAGGAGTGTTCAGGAAAAAAATGGAAGAGGAAATATTCCATATCGAATATCGATTGGGGCGGTCAATGCAATGGTTTAGTTTAATTAATCATTGGTGAACCAATACTTCTCCACGAATTCGCGATTTTTCGTCAAAATCATTATTCAAAATTGGCGATTCGATATTCAATATTAATATCCAGAACGAAACTTCCACCATTTTCTTTTTCTGAACACTCCTAATTTAAGATTCGGTATTTCCCATCTCCATTCCCTTCAATCCATCAATTGCCTTATAAGAAGTCAAGTCATGTCCAGAAGGAACGACCGATACATATCCATTGTCTAGTGCCCAAACATCCGTATCCTCTCCCAAGTCCTTATTTTCAAAAACACCCGTTAACCAATAATAAGAGCGGCCCATTGGATCTTTTGCCTCTACAAAATCTTCATTCCAATTGGCATTGGCTTGTCGACAAATACGAATGCCTTTGATCTCGGACTCTGGTAATTTCGGAATATTGACATTGAGTAATTTGGTATTTTCCATTCCCTTTGTCAAAACTTCTTGCATAATGTGTTTGACAAAAGGCTTGCTGTGCTCAAAATTAGCATCCGCCGAGAAATCGAGTAAAGAAAATCCAATAGAATTGATGCCTTCCATAGAAGCTTCCATCGCCGCAGACATGGTACCGGAGTACAAAATATTTAGCGAGGCATTCGAACCATGATTGATTCCAGAAACGCAGAGGTCTGGTTTTCGACCTTTTAAAGCGACATTGGTGGCTAGTTTTACACAATCCACTGGAGTTCCGGTACATTCATAAGCTTCGATCCCTTCAAATATGGAAATAGGATTGATTCTCAAAATATCTCTCAAGGTGATCGCGTGTCCTTGTCCACTTTGCGGAGAATCTGGCGCAACGACTACTACTTCTCCCAATTCACGGGCAACTTCCACTAAGGCTCTAATGCCACCAGCGGTAGCGCCATCATCATTGGTAACTAGAATTAAAGGCTTTTTCATATTTTGTTATTTATGCTGCAAAAATAGCTTTTAAAAAGGAAATCCGCTTTCTAAACCTAAAAGAGTAGGTCTAAAGGGCTTCTGTAAAAATGATCAGATCAAAAAATTACTTCCAAATTACTTTTAAGTTCAACCACTTGCCGTCATTCTTGTTAAATTTGCATCAAGAAGCCACATTCTATCTTTTAGTGGCTTCTAAAATTCAAAAAGGTCAAAAACATTATATGGCACTACACGGAAAAAAAGGACTACTATTGGTCAATCTGGGAACTCCAGACAATCCCAATTATTCAGGAGTTTATCGCTATCTAAAGCAATTTTTGCTCGATCCCAGGGTGATTGATATCGGCTGGTTGCCGCGGAATCTTTTGGTGCGCGGGATCATTGCGCCCTTTCGATCCAATAGTTCTTCCAAGTTGTACAAAGACTTGTGGTTGCCGGAAGGCTCGCCTTTGAAAATCTATGGAGAGAAATTGACGGAAGGTGTGCAAAAGCTATTGGGAGAAGACTATGTCGTAGAATTGGCCATGCGTTATCAAAGCCCTTCGATTCCTTCTGCGATTGATAAATTGATTGACAAGCAGGTTTCTGAGATCTTGGTTTTACCGCTTTTTCCACAATATGCTTCTGCCTCAACCGGCTCGGTGATGGAAGAAGTGATGCGCGTACTCTCCACCAAACAAGCGATTCCGGCAGTGAAAATTGTAAACTCCTATCACGATTACGATCCGATGATTACTATTTTTGCGGACAATGCCAAAAAGTATCCATTGGAGGATTACGATCATTTTCTCTTTAGCTTCCACGGACTTCCACAGCGCCAATTGCGCAAAGCAGATAATTGCAACCATTGCCTGCAATCCGCAGATTGCTGTCAACAACTGACCATCAAAAATCAATTTTGCTATTCTGCTCAGTGCCATGAAACGGCAAAGTTGATTGTTGAAAAACTGGGGATCACCAAAGATCAATACACCATTTGTTTTCAATCTCGCCTGGGAAGAGATCCTTGGGTACAACCTTATACCACCGATGTTTTAAAAGAAAGAGCAGAGGCTGGAGATAAAAAATTATTGGTACTCTGTCCTGCTTTTGTTTCTGATTGTTTGGAAACGACGATCGAGGTGAGTGATGAATATGCAGAGGAATGGGAAGAAATGGGAGGAGAAAAAATTGACCTCGTAGAGAGTCTTAATGATAATCCAGCTTGGATAAAGGCGGTCTCGGAGATGGTTTTGGAGATGTAAACGAACGATCCCATCGGGTCAAGTGCGACAGCGCTTGAAGTGAGTGCACCGCGCAAGCGGACGGGGGGCAATTTCTATCAAGAACTTCGAAGAAAAGGGAGAGTTTTTGTGGTAATTATGGTATTGAGGAAGTGAAGCCTTTAAAGTTTACCAACTCCTAGAAGGATTACAGAAAACAGCTCCTAATTATTTCCTACCTTTATCCAAAATAAAAAAACCTTTGACCTACCAGGAACTCATCAAGTCGCTCAAAAATAAGGAATACAAACCCGTGTATTTCCTACATGGCGACGAAGCTTATTACATCGATAAAGTCAGTAATTACCTGGAGAAGAGTGTTTTGTCTGAAGGAGAACGGGCTTTTAACCAATTGGTACTCTACGGAAAAGATACCGATGCCAAATCTCTAATAGATACCGCTAGTCGCTATCCGATGATGGCTCCCCACCAGTTGGTGGTACTCAAAGAGGCACAGGATATGCGCAGCCTCAACGATCTTCAACTCTATATTGAAAAGGCCGTACCGACCACGATTTTGGTAATTTGCTTTAAGTACAAGAAATTTGATAAGCGCACCAAATTTGCCAAAGCCATTGTTAAGCATGCCGTAGTCTTTGAGTCAAAAAAGCTTTACGACAACAAAATGCCCGATTGGATTCAAACCTACCTCAAAGGCAAAAAACTCCAAATCGAACCCGCTGCTACCGCACTCATCGCCGAATATCTTGGAACCGATCTTTCCAAAGTGGCCAATGAATTGGACAAATTATCGATCAATCTCCCCGCTGGAACCATGGTCAATCCGGCATTGGTGCAAGAACACATCGGCATCAGCAAGGATTACAATGTATTCGAATTGCAAAATGCATTGGGTAGTCGGAATATCCCCAAAGCGCAGCGAATCGTCAATTATTTTATTTCTAATCCAAAGAATAATCCATTGGTCGTCGTCGTGAGTACTTTGTATAATTTCTTTAGCAAAGTATACATTGCCCATTCACTCAGAGGCTCCAGCGACCGAGAATTGTCTACCGCACTTGGTCTTCGCTCTGACTTTTTCCTAAAAGATTATAAGCAAGCGATGCGAAATTTCAATAAACCGCGCACCGAAAAAGTCATTGCTGTCCTCCGCGAATACGATTTAAAATCCAAAGGAGTCGATAATGTCAGCACACCTCCAGGAGAACTAATGCGGGAATTGGTTTTAAAAATTTTAATGGGTTAATCTTTATTTTTTTCTCCTTTGATTCTTTTGTTTTTAAAGACTTTTTAGGGTAAATATTTTGTGCGACTCACTTTGTTGAAGTAGGACTTTCCTAAAAAAGTAGCCCGAAAAATTGCCTTTCCCATTTTACCCGCCTATCTTTACCCCATATTAAATATCAAAAAATGATTTTCAACGTACAGACTCAAAATTGGTGGTGGCACAAACTTAATTCGAAACCCGAGTAAGTAGGCCAAACCTTTGTACG
>CALLVY010000277.1 GCA_938015925.1 uncultured Saprospiraceae bacterium | reverse complement strand
ATACAATCGGCATCTGTGCTTACAATCAAGTCTCCATTTGCCTTGGCGATCCCTTGCTCTAAGGCCCATTTTTTAAAGGCAATATGATCTTGGTCGACCTGCAAATCACTGAGACAAATAAGCTCTAGTTGTGGATATTTTTTTTTCATCGCTCTGACCAATACTGGAGTCGCATCGGAAGAATGATCGTCGATAATAATGAGGTTAAATAAGTTGGCGGGGTATTTTTGAGCAAAGATACTTTGGATGCAGGCTTCAATATTGGCTGCTTCATTTCTGGCGGGAATAAGGATACTCACTTTCGTCTGAGGACTAAAAGCATCTGGAATCGACCAATGAGGAAGTGCTTTCCAATAGCGGTGATACTTCCACATCAAGCCAGTATAATAAGTCGTCAGAAGTAGAGCACTAAAAAAATATAGCACCAAAAAAAGAAAAGGAAATAGATTTATCGTAAGGATTTGGTGCAGCACTTATTCGAATAGATCTTCGTAATCATTATTGTTATTTCTGCGGGGCTCTGCTCTGGGCTGAGGCTCAATAGGAGGTAATTCTAATGGCTCGTATGGCTTACTATCCACTTCTTCGTAATCTACAAATTGACCTTCACTCTTTGTTTTCATATTCTTTTCCAAGTCCCCGACTTTTTTTCTAAACAAAGCTTTGGCAAAAAGGAATCCAGCAATAACCGGAAATCCCACGACCGTCAAAACGACGGCACCAATTCCCATCAAGATGTCTTTGCGCAGTAAGTTCAGCACCCATTTCCCATAATCCAAAATGGTTCGGTAATCAAAAATTGCGGCAAGCAATAATAACACAGGAGCCACCCAGGAAAGAATGGTAAAAACACTCTTGGCTACAAAAAACAGCGCTACAAAGACAAATACCAATACCAGAATACCGGTAATGGAACTAGAAGGATTCATATCAGATCTACGATAAGTCATTTTTTTTGATTTAGTGCATTGGCTGTAATCTGCGGTTTTTATAGATAAAACCGATGGCAGCGTTCCGCTAGGTTAAGCTAGCATTACTAATACAACTCTAAATTTAAGCAATTGTTGGAAGAATGCGAAAGCTGATAGACCAGCATTTGCAGCTAAAGGCTTGACGTCGCAAAAAAATCGATGAACCTGGTCTTAATCAGGTCGGTTTGTTCGGGACCGCTCGGGGTAAAGAGTGCAAGTGAGGAGCTTATTTGGTCGCATTGGCGGATAAAAACTGCATTTCATACAATTCTCGATAATGCCCGTCTTGTATTTTCACCAATTCTTCATGCGGACCATACTCTACTACTTTGCCTTTATCCAAAACCATAATGTGTTCTGCATGTCGAATTGTGGAAAGTCTATGGGCAACGATGATGGAGGTTCGTTTTTGAATTAATCGCTCGATGGCGTATTGGATGATGGATTCCGACTCAGGATCAATAGAAGAAGTGGCTTCATCTAAAATCAAAATCTTGGGATCAAACACCAATGCTCTTACAAAAGAGATCAACTGTCTTTGTCCCATCGAAAGAGTCGCTCCTCTTTCCATTACCTCATAATCATATCCCCCAGGAAGCTTTTCAATAAAATCGTGTGCACCAATCATTTTGGCCGATTCGATTACTCGTTCGCGACTTATACTTTCGTCTCGCAGTGTAATATTATCCAGTACGGAACCAGAAAACAAAAATACATCTTGCAACACTACACCGATATGTCTTCGCAAATCCGCGATTTCAAAATCCCGAATATTGATACCATCAATACTAATGCTTCCTTTCTGAATTTCATAAAAGCGACTGAGAATATTGATGATCGTTGATTTACCGGAACCGGTGCTTCCAACAATGGCCAGTGTATCGCCCGGTTTAATTTGGAAGGAAATATTCTTTAGCACAAAATCAACTTCCGTGTAAGCGAAGCTTACATCATCGAAAGCGACTGCTCCTTGCAGGTGATCAATTTTCTTTTTACCATTGTCTTTGATTTTCTCATTTCGATCCAAGAGGGTAAAAATTCTTTCCGAAGCCACCAGTCCCATTTGCAGGGTATTAAATTTATCTGCCAACATTCTAATCGGTCGAAAAAACATGGAAAGAAAAATAGGAAAAGCCACTAAGGTTCCCAAAGACACTTCACTACTAATCACCCCTCTCGCTCCCCACCAAACCATGAGCCCCAAAGCTGCCGCAGAAATAATTTCTACTACTGGAAAAAATATGGCATAATACAGAATGGCATCCAGATTGGCCTTGGTATACTTTCGATTTATTTCTCGAAATTTTTGAGCTTCTCTTTCTTCAGAATTAAATATCTGAACAATCCGCATTCCAGAAATTCGCTCTTGCAAAAAAGCATTCATTCTCGAAATTTCTGTTCTCACTTTTTGAAAAGAGACCTTTACTTTTTCTTTAAAGATATAAGTAGCAATCATCAACAATGGAACGACCGTCAGACAAACCAGCGTCAACTTCCAGCTGGTATAAAGCATAATTCCGAACACCGCAAAGAGGGTCAAAACATCTGCGATGATGGTAATGACTCCTTGTGAGAAAACAGTATTGATGGTTTCGATATCGTTGATGGTTCGAGTAGTTGATGTGCCTATCGCTGTTTGATCAAAGTAAGTAAGACGCAAACTTGTAATGTGATTAAAGACCCTCACTCGCAAATCACGAATCACCGTTTGTCCCAACCAGGCGGAATAATAAATAAACAAATACTGTAAGAAAACCTGAAGGATAACGATTCCGACGATCAACAGGGCAATACGAGTCATTCCCGGAATATCGTATTGAAAAATATGTTCGTCCACCATTACCTTTATCAGATAGGGTCGTAAAATCGCAACCGGCGCCAATACGACTGCCAATAAGCCCGCAAAAGCGAAGATTTTCCGATAAGGAGTAGCTAGCATAAGTACTCTCCCAAGCAAATGGTAATCAAAGTTATTTTTATTCATAAATGGACGGATTGCACCGAAGACATTTTTTAAAGCGATTGACTTTTACCTCAAGGTTCAGTATGAAATTGTTCTAAAATGGAGTGATTACGAGGTAAGAAGTTGTTTAAAGTTTCTTCTTGTCTTTTAAGCGTGCAAATTAGTTAAACAATCTGTAATCCATAAAGTTCTTACCCCGACAAAATTAGCAATTTTACCCAGAAAGCGCCTTATAATATACCTTCATCTGCAAAACTATAGAAACCCATTTCGGAGATAATGAGATGGTCGAGCACTGAAATTTCCAGATTTTCACCTGCTCCTTTTAGTTTACGGGTAATGTCGATGTCTGCCTGACTCGGTTTCAAGTTGCCAGAAGGGTGATTGTGGCAAAGAATGATGGAACAGGCTAAAACATCTAGGGCTTTTTTGAAAATCAATTTGGCATCGACCACCGTTCCAGAGATTCCTCCCATGCTGATTCGTTCCTTGGCAACCACTCCATTGGAACGATTGAGTAATAATATCCAAAACTCTTCATGCCCTAAATCCTGGATACTTGGAGCTAAAAGATCGTAAGCATCTCTACTACTTCTAATTTGTTTTTTTTCTATCGCATTAGACAATTGTCGTCGTCTTCCCAACTCCAAGGCTGCCGTAATAGTTATGGCTTTTACTTCGCCAATGCCTTTCAATTTTTTCATTTCTTTTAAACTGGTTTTACCCAATTCATTTAGATTATGATCTACTAATTTCAATAATCTTTTGGCAAGGCCGACGGCTGTTTCTTCTCGATTTCCGGTAGACAAAAGGATGGCTAATAATTCTGCATCAGAAAGACTTTGTTTTCCTTTGAGAATTAATTTTTCCCGTGGTCGATCTTCCTCTGCCCAGGAAGTAAGTGGGAATTTATTTTTATAGGTCATGTTATTAGGTGTATTTTGAACTACTATTAATGAAAGAATTCTAAAAGCCGCACGACCATTAAGGAGATAAAAAAAGCCGGAGACCTAGATCTCCGACTTGAAAATATAACAGTACAAAACGCGGTTTCTATTTAAGAGTCATTTTATAAAAATGCATTTATAAAATGCGTGGAGCCTAAGCTGCACTGGAGGAAAACAATTCCAATCCTAATTTCTCCAGGCGAGATTCAATGCCTCTTTGGTTTCGTTGGAAGTGAGTCATCAACTCGGGAACCTGATGTCCTTGTTGGTACAGTTCGCGGAGCAGTGCTTCATCTTCCTTGCTCCATCGTTGAAAGGCATTTGGGTATTTCTTGCGTACTTCAGCGAGGTATTCTTTATTGATGCCCCCTTCATTTTTTTTCTGGAAGTGGAAAATAATTTTCATCATCGCTTGGCTAAAGCGTTCGAGGTCTTCTTCAAATAAAATTAATTTTACCCGCTCCGTGGCGCCATCTTCTCCGGTTTTGGTTTGGTTGATGACCAAGAAATTGTTTCCGTTTTCAGCCTCTTTTAGATCTAAGAAATAAGTTTTGTTTTTGCTGATTACTTTTTCTGTGTGCAATACATTTTTCTTTTCCATTTTTTTTCGTTTTATGATTTGAGTGAAACAATTGAAAAATTCGACACATAGACGCAATCGACTTCTAAATTCCATAAATCATTCACAAAAAAAATAAATTTCAATCTAAAAAAAGAGAAAAATATCCGCCTTAAACAACTGACAAACAACAGGTTACGGTGAGGTAAAAAAAATTAAAAAAAAACGCTTCCCCTCCTTTTTCAAGCAGCTTGGAAGTTCTTTTTTAAATACAAAAAGCGCTTTCCACCCATTGGATGAAAAGCGCTTTTATTGGCCAGCAATGCCAGCTATTACTATTGATTACTAGAGATTCACAAATGCTTGTTCCAGGTCATCGATCAGATCATCGGCATCTTCCACTCCTATACTAAGACGAATCAAAGAATCGGTAAGTCCTACTTTCATGCGTTCCGCTTTAGGTATAGAGGCATGCGTCATACTTGCGGGATGACCAATAAGGGACTCTACGCCACCAAGCGATTCTGCCAAAGAGAACAAATGAGTATTGGACAAAACCTTATTGGCAATTTCGAAGCTATCTTCGCTCATATCAAAAGAGACCATCGCACCAAAATGCCGCATTTGCTTTTTGGCAATATCATGATTGGGATGAGATTTGAATCCTGGGTAATAAACCTTCCCTACTTTGGGGTGACGGTCTAGGTACTTGGCGATTTTCTTGGCATTCTTACAAGCTCGCTCTACGCGTAGGTGCAACGTTTTTATTCCTCTCAATACCAAAAAACAATCTTGTGGGCCAGGCACTGCTCCTGCTGCATTTTGAATAAAACGCAATTGCTCTCCCAGCTCTTGAGTCTTGGTGATTACCGCACCCAATACCACATCGGAGTGACCTCCCAGGTATTTAGTGGCAGAATGCAATACCATGTCTGCGCCCAAGTCGAGTGGAGTCTGTAGGTAGGGAGAAGCGAAAGTATTGTCGACGCAAGTCCAAATGCCTTTCTCCTTAGCAATCGTACATATCGCCTCAATATCGATAATCTTCAACATTGGGTTAGTAGGCGTCTCAATCCAAATGAGCTTAGTCTTAGCTGTAATTTGCTTGGCCACTTCTTCGGGATCATTCATATCTATAAACTTCCCTTTGACTCCAAAGCGTTCATAGATTTTGGTAATCAATCGGTAAGAACCACCATAGAGATCATTCGTTGCGATGATTTCATCACCAGGGTTGAGCAATTTCAGCACAGCATCCATCGCAGCAAGTCCGCTGCTAAAGCAAGTACCAAGAGCTCCATTTTCCAAAGCTGCCAGATTCTTTTCTAAAGCCGCTCGTGTTGGATTTTGGGTTCTCGCATATTCAAAGCCCTGGTGGTTTCCAGGTGTTTTTTGTACGTAGGTAGAAGTTTGGAAAATAGGAGTCATTATAGCTCCAGTACTCGGATCCGGTTCGATCCCTGCATGAATTACTTTAGTCGCAAATTTCATATTAGCCTTCCAGGTGTTTATTTAAGTCTACTTAAATATGGCAAACGATGCGCCATTGATGTATACAAAAGTCGTTTCAAAACCCTTGTTGAAAGCATATATAAATCTCATCCTAAAGCCAATAGAATCTCCGCCACTGGAAAATAAAACCAGGTGCACGTATTAGTTTTTTTTGGCTAGTAAAAGGATTTTCAGACATCCTCAAAACAAGAAGAACAAAAGTAGACATTTTGCAGGGAAGTAAAAACCCTGAGTTGTTCTATTTGTGGAATAGATTTAAACCTGCCCTTAATGTCGCAAAAGATCCAATTTAGAAAAAGCCTAATAAATGCGAAAGGGCGATTCTTCGAATGAAGAACCGCCCTTAAGCGTAAAATTTACAGTAAGATTGAATTGGCTTAGTTCACAGAACTAACTAATTCTTTTCCTGGTTTGAATTTCACTACTGTACGAGCAGAAATTTGAATAGCTTCACCAGTTTTAGGGTTTCTTCCGGTGCGAGCAGCTCTATCTGAAGTAGAGAATGTACCGAAACCAACAAGAGAAACTTTATCGCCATCTTTGAGGCATTCTCCAATACAGTTGATTACAGAAGCCAATGCTTCAGTAGCTTGAGCTTTAGTCAAATTAGCATCTTCAGCAACTTTGTTAATTAGATCTCCTTTGTTCATTTTAAATATTTTTTTAATTTGAAAAATCTGGCACAAAAATATGTCCTTGTTATTTCATAAACAAGTGTTTAGCGACAAAAAAAGTCAAAAAATGTATATTTTATAAGGCTTTCAGCTCAAAACGACACTTTATTAACAAATAAATATGTAATTTACACAAGCTTTAGCAGGCTTTTTTTCGTTAAATTTTAGTGCCTTGTACGAGTAATTTAAATAGAGTAAAAAACGTGGATTTTCTCCACAAATGATTCTTTTTAGATTATATGGTTAAAACCCGTTAAAACGAACATTTACACCGTTGACTAAAGGGTTTCTACCGAAAATTGTTCTATTTAGTGCAAGTCTTCCAACAATAACATCATCACTCAATCTAAAAATAGCAATGAAAAAACGACTCATTTTACTGACATTTTCTTCCTTCTTACTCCTCTTCTCGCTATCTCTAAGCTCTTGTAGTAAAAAGACTGGTTGCCCTGTTAATGAAACAGTACATGCCAAAAGCAATAAAAAAGGAGAATTTTCCAAGAAAAAGGGAAATTCAAACTTATTTCCTAAAGAAATGAGGTCTAAAAAGAAAAGTTAAGCTGGATTTAGGAGGAAGCCATTCCTTTGAAAAGCTCCATTTTGCAAGACAAAGATACAAGCTCTTCTTTGATTTCACCTAATTATTGAAGAAAAATATCACTTTATTGCGAATATTTTTTCACTTTATTGATTCATCCTAGGATCAAGAGCTGTACTCAAAGCATCTCCTATTAGGTTGAAAATGGTGACGGTAATAAAAATGGCAAAACCCGGTATAATCGCAATCCACCATGCAGAAAAATCACTTCTCGCTCCCTTGAGTAAAGAGCCCCAGGTGACTAAATCAATGGGCAAGCCTATTCCTATAAAAGTTAAAACAGCTTCTACCAAGATAGCTGCCGCTATCCCGAAAGCGATGGATACCAGCACTGGACCAATCGCATTGGGGACCGCATGTCGCCAGACAATTCTCCATTCATTGTAGCCCAACGCCTGAGCCGCTTTAACATACTCCAGCTCTCGTATCCTCAGCAATTCGGCTCGAATAAAGCGGGCGATGCCCGTCCAAGCCATAAAGCCAATGATGACCATGACGTGAAAAATCGTCGGATTCTTGATGAC
>CALLVY010000276.1 GCA_938015925.1 uncultured Saprospiraceae bacterium | reverse complement strand
GTTTTTTTGAGATGGGGATTTTGTAGTAAGACAAGGCATGAAGAAGGAATTTAGCCGTAGCTAAATGACTGATGAATAACGCAGTATTACTTCAAAAGGCACTTTCAAAATGCAAAATTATTTATTACACAGTGTACTAAGTAAATCCATTGAATCTAATGCAAAAGAGAAAACCCAAGCACAAGAAGAGGACTCCTGGCTTAAAAAAACAGAAAGCAGGTCGCTGAAGCTACGACCTGTTTTTTATTTTAAATCTGAACTTCTAAAACTTCCAAAATCTCATCCAATTCATCAAAAGATTTGAAGCCCACTCTTTCTTCTTCCTCTCCTTTAAGACTCAAGCCATAAGCGCCGCTTTCTTCCAAAAAACTTTCCACCTCACCGGCAGGCAAATTGATATCCACGAGTATAGAAAACTCCGCGGCCATATTTTTCAAATCTGTAACATTAAACTTTTCGGAAATACGAAGCTCCGCAAGGCTTTGATTATTTTTAGAAAAGTTGAGCAAAAAGTAACTCACATAAGGAGCCGTTTTTCTCATTTTCTCTAATAAGAGATCGCTCTCTACACCTGGCTCAACGATGATTTCCTGGAAAACAATTAAGTCCTTCAATTGCTCCAAAGCTTCTTTTTCATAAAAAGGCCCAACTTGAATGGCTTTGAGTTTCATCAATCTCGTCAGCTCCAGCAAATCCTCAATCGGCAAAAAACCGAACTCTCCGACGATTTCAGGCCCTTCCACCCACTCTCGAATGGCTACTAGCTCAGCAGGTTGCAAAAAGTGGTCGGCGCCCGTATCCAGACAAAATCCCAACCAATTGACCTCCCAGGCCGCAAAGTATCGCGCATCTGTTAAATTGGCGATTTGACTCGCTTTTATTGGTTTATTCAACATCTCTTGTAATAGAATTTGATAAATTACACTTTTTATAAAATTTTATTTTTCCTTGATTTTAGCCTGTTCAACTAATTATTAGTCATTTTTCATAGAGTCCTCTTTGCGAAAAGGCATAATCTTTGTCTTTTTAACTAGTATTAGACCTCCCTTTTGACATAATACTCTTAATAAAGTAGCCAACAGCAATAAAATCTCTGCAAAAGTAATTATTTGTAGGTAGAGACAAAACAAAATCATGACTAAGGCCAACTACGTTCAGAGAGTATACCAAATTACCCAACAGATTCCTTTTGGTAGAGTAAGCACTTATGGTGCTATTGCAGACTACCTCGAATTAGGATCTGCCAGAATGGTAGGATGGGCATTAAACAAATCCTTTACGGAAGCCAATGTCCCCGCCCACCGGGTAGTCAATAGAAAAGGAGAGTTAAGTGGAAGGAATCATTTCCCAACACCGACACTCATGCAACAATTGCTCGAAAACGAGGGAGTTGAAGTAATCGACAACCAAGTCCAACAATTCGATAAAAAATTCTGGAGCCCAAAAGATAAATTCCAAAAAAAAATCTGAAGACTACACTTCGGAACTATTCACTAATCCGCTGGTAATTTCATTATTACTGGTAAGAAAAATAGGGCATCATGTTTCACAAAAAAACTGGCTTGTTATGGGTAATCGGAATGATGATTATCATAGGGCTCACGAGTAGTACGAATAAATCTCCGGATATTATTTACTGGAATGCGGATCAACAATTGAGTTGGCAAGATTTCAAAGGTCATCCTCAATACCAATATAGAGATATCTCAGCCATTACTTCTTCCGGCATTGTACATTACAAGGGTTGTAAGGATGGGCAGATCAATTATAAAGTTCAGGCTTATTTTGAGAAAAAAGAATCTTGGGTAAAAGCGGAAGCTTTGACGAGACATCATTTGGAGCATGAGCAAATTCATTTTGACATCACCGAATTGTATGCTCGGAAATTGCGAAAAGCCCTTTCGCAAAGAGATTTTTACTGTGGCGAAGAAGCAGCTTTTGAAACTTTTGTAGAAGCGGTTTTGGGAAATTGGCAGGCCGAACAACAAGCTTATGATATGCTCACGCATCACAGCCTGGATAAAGAGCAGCAAAAGGAATGGTATCATAAAATCGCGATGGAGCTTTCGCTTCTGGAAGATTTTAAAGATCTAGAAAATTAAACGTTAACAATTAAATGTGCTATACCGAAGCCCAGTCATTTTTTTGACTGGGCTTTTTGTTAAAGAAATCTTAAAACTTCCTTTTTGACCTACTTCCTTCCAACGAACACGCACTGTATAAGGAGAGATAAATTTATTTAACAAAAAAAACATCATGAAAACCCTTAGCCTCCTATTCTGCTCCTGCTTTTTTTATACTTTGGCCTTTGCCCAAACCAGTAATTTACCTCCCAACCCTCAACCCGGGAAATGTTATGCCAAGTGCCTCATTGCTACAGACAATAGCGCTGCTCCTAAATTCAAAGAAAAAACAAAATCCTATCCTGTTTATACCGGCTCTACTCCTGAGCAGGTCAAATTGGAAAAAGTGGCCGTTGTAGTAGAACCTGCTAGTACAAAATGGACGGAAAAAGGAGAAGGGAAAAATAAAAAATGGTGCTTGGTAGAAATCCCCGCAGTGATGGAAACCTTGATGATTGTAAAAAACACTAAGGAAACTGAAGATTACGAAATGCGAACCATTACGACTCGAAAGGCTGTAAAACAACAAGCATCGACGAATAGAAAAACAGAATGGAAAGAAGTGGTTTGTAATGAAAAAATCAATAAAAAGATGGTCTCTAAAATCCAAAATAATTTAGCCGCAAAAGACTTTTACAAGGGTCTTATTTCTGGCAAACTGGATACGGAAACCAAAACAGCATTGACTGCTTTTCAAAAAGCAAACAATCTTCCTATTGGTAATTTGGATAAAGAAACGATGAGCGCCTTGAATATTTCTTATCGGTAAAAGGAGTTCTCTTTAGCTTCTTAATTTTTGAAATTCTTGTAAATAAAAAAGGATTGACTCGCGTCAATCCTTTTTTATTCTTCTGGAAAAAATAGCGCATTACCACTTATAAAACACCCCCACTGAATACGATGGATTAGCAAAAATAATACTCCCCGAGATTGCCGTAGCAAAGGAAGCCGATGCTCCCCAGTTTTTATTCCATTGATAAGCGACCTCTGGACCTACCGAAAGGTATTCGGTGTTGTTGGCAAAAATACTGGTCGTATTCGCTTCCGTGTTGAGGTTTCCATTTTTAAATGATTTTACTCCGAGTACTCTTCCAATCAAATACAAGCGATTTTCTAAGAAACCAATTCCCGCTTCCAATCCATAGTGAAATTCATCGGAGAATCCTTCGGTTCGATTATTGGCGCCTACATAAATCGAAGAATAAGCATTGGCTTTTCCTAGCTTAAAAGAAGTACTGGCATCGAACTGTAAGAGCTGATTGAATTCACCATCTCCGGTTTGGAGGTTCCCCGCACTTCCTCCAGAACTATTGCCCAAAGGCAAGCCCAACTTAAGCGAAGTACTCAAAACTATTTTCCCTTTAGTGATCAAACCATATTTCAAACTAAGATCGACATCGCCAATGGAGTTGATGGCTTCTCCGGGAATCAACAATTCGTCGGTCGTGCCACTGATCGTATTATTGAAATAAGCTCTGCTAAAAAGAGGAGCATAGATCACACCAGTCAAACGATTGGTCAAACCATATTCTCCATAAACTCCGGTGTTAAAAATTCCATTGGTGGTGTTCGGGTCAATCCCTCCACTCGTTGTAAAATGCTGATCCGCAATTACCCACCACTGAAACAATTTAAAATATCCTTTTCCTTTGGGCTGAGGCCAACCTCCTCCTGCGAAAGTAGTCTGACTCATGGCGAATGCAAATGCGACCAATAATATTATTCTGATTTTCATTTTTTTTGATTTTATGGTTCTTTGACTTTTTCCGTATTGGCGTCAGCCAAGAATTCTTACTGGCGATTACAAATTTGCATTAATTCATTTCCCCAATACCGACTCTCACTCCAAAAGGTTTGCAAAAATACAAGACATGGCTGTACTCATTTATTCCTACTCCTTCTGGAAGGGTGTAGCTATGTGCTCCTTTAAAAATAGTGACTTTACTTATTTCCAAAGCGCCCACATTGGTATTGGGATTATTGGTGAGGTAGACATAAAGGCCAGGCAAACCATCATCGGCATCGTAATCATTTTCGAAACTCAAGCTTAGTTTGTCATCTGTTCCTTTGGTTAAAGTAAAATTTCCGGTTAGGGGATAACTACTAGCGGTTTCCAACATTCCGCTACGACTCGAAACTTCTACGGGTGTGCTTACCCCTTCTTCCACCACTATACTGATCTTTTCTTCTACTGGATCTTTTCCTTCCAGGTTTACGGTAGCTTTAATATTTGCAGAACCTTTTGCTACTCCTTTGGCAAGGCCAGTAATACTCATTTCAATTATTCCAGGATCGGAAGTACTCCAAATGATTGTTTCGTCAATAGCACGGCCAATCGAATTGAAATAAGTGCCCGTAAATTGAAAAGTAGAATCCAGTCCAAGACTGTCGATCGAATTATTAATTGAAACGCGCTCTGGAACCGTATCGAAGATGACATCATCTCCTATACATCCAGAAAGTACGATTGCCAATAAGCCTAAAAGAACAAATACATTTTTCATTGGTTAATTTTTACATGCTCTGATCTATTCTGTGAGCAGAGCATCAATTTTTGTTGCTACAAATATAGTAGATCATTTAGTAAAGTGTATCACAGATTAATCACGGAGGAATAACAATTTTTAATGTGCTTTAAATTTGACTTACAGGGTACGGAGGAATAAAACCCCCGCCTCCTTTCTCAGCAAATCCATAAAAATGATTATTTTACCTGCATGAAAAAAGAGGATATATATTCCTGGTGTAAAGAATCCGCTTTCGCTGGTAAAGATTACTTTTTTATCAAAAAGGAAGTCGACCAATTGGATTGTTCGGAAGAAGAAAAAATTCAAATCATGGTAAAGGCAGATGAACACATCGCTCATTATCAAACGGCCTTACAAGAACGAGATAAAGCTTTGCAACAAATGTTGATCGGATTAATCTTTCTTTTTATGGGCGCTGGTATAAACCTTTACAGTCATTTCGCAATTGGAAAACATTATTTACTCCTAGATGGTTTAACCCTTATTGGATTTTTTGTTTTTCGAGAAGCTTACATTGCTTATCAAATTCCTTTGGAAGAAATGGAAAACCCTTTGGACCAAATCATTCGTAAAATTAAACGCTAAATTTTCTAATGCAAAACATCAACAATAAAATCGCTCTGATTACTGGCGGAACAAAAGGTATCGGATACGGTATTGCGGAAGCGCTCCTAAAAGCGGGCATGAAAGTAGCCATTACCAGCAGAAATGCCGACGCAGCAGCAGAAGCTGCTCAGCAGCTAGATCACCACAATCCAGGCAATATACTCGGTCTCACCTCCGATGTACGTGATTATGCTTCTCAACAAGCAGCCGTACAAGAGGTTCTCAATCACTGGGGACAACTCGATGTCTTGATCGCCAATGCGGGTATCGGTCATTTCGCCAGCATCTACGATTTGACTCCAGAACAATGGCAAGAAACCATCGACGTCAATCTAACCGGCGTTTTTTATAGTGTCAAAGCAGGCTTAGACGCCCTCAAAAATTCTCAAGGTTACCTCATTACCATCGCCAGTCTGGCAGGAACAAATTTCTTTGCTAAAGGAGCGGCTTATAATGCCAGCAAATTTGGTTTGGTTGGGTTTACCCAAGCTGCCATGATGGACCTTAGAGCAGATGGCATCAAGACGACTACGATAATGCCTGGCTCTGTAGCCACTCATTTCAACAATCATGTACCCAATGATGCGGATGCCTGGAAAATCCAGCCAGAAGATATTGGTCAAATGTGTGCTGATTTGCTAAGAATGCATCCTCGGACATTACCTAGCAAAGTAGAAGTAAGGCCTTCTATGCCACCTAGTAAGAAGTAAGACAATAGACTTAAAATAAAAGATAGTCGGTAGCCGGGAATAAGTCCCATCTGCCGACTTTTTTTTTACCTACCTCCGCCTATTATTCGAAGAATAGATCGCTCTGTCATTTAAATGATATTTACTTCTTCCAAATATATCTTACTTTGCCAGCAAAAAAGATATGCCTCGATACATTTTGACCTTAGTTTTCCTTTTCACCTTTCTATTTGTTGGATTTTCTCAGAATATTGTTTTCACCGAAAGTGTCGAATACGATGTCGTCAATCAACGCTTTCTCTTGTCCAATAAAGACAACATTCTTGCGCGCGATTATGAGGGTAACTTTTCCGTTTTTGGAAGTACTTCTGCTTCGCATGGGATGGAAATATTGGGGAATACTCTTTTTGCCCTGGAAGGTTCGGTAGTGAAAGGAATTGATTTGACTACCGAAATGCTGGTCATGGAATTATCTATTCCTGGTGCTATTTTTCTCAATGGTATTAGTAATGATGGTCAATCCAAAATTTACGTTAGTGATTTTAGTGGTCAAAAGATTTATGAAATTGAAGTTGGTGATCTTGCCAATCCAAGCTTTAGCACTTTTGTAGGCAATACGCAAAGTACCCCCAATGGCTTACTCTACGAGAAAGATGAAAATCGTTTACTCTTTTTGACTTGGGGAAATAATGCTTCTATTCGGGCCATCGATTTGGATGACCAATCGATCTCTACTGTCTTTTCCAGTTCCTTCGGCAACTTCGATGGGATTGCCAAGGATAGCGCGGGCAGGTATTACGTTTCTTCCTGGAGTCCGGATCAGGTTTTTGTTTTGGAAAATGATTTTACAAATCCCACGGAGTTGATCATTCCGGGAATAGATTCTCCTGCGGATATTGGCTTCGCCAAAGACTCTTGTGTCTTGGGGATTCCGATGGGTAGCAAAGCTGTATTTTTTCAATTGGAAAAAGAAATTACACCTACAGCAATCATCAGTGCGCCGGAAACGGGCATTCGATTGGGCATCCAAGGCAATCCGGTCAGCGAGCTTTCTACGATTTATTATGAATTGCCAGCAGCTAGCTTGGTGGAACTTCAGCTCATTGACTTACAAGGAAAAGTAATGCATCAATTGGTAAAGCAGCAACAAAATGCGGGAGCGTATTTAGTGAGCCTGGCGGGCTTATCCATCCCTTCCGGCATCTATTGGATCGCATTAAAAACGGAAAAAGATCGCTTGTCGCAAAAAATAATAGTCGGTCAATAAGAGTACTTTTAAAATCACAGGCAACTCTTTCTTTTTATTTTTCGTTCTTGGAAAGAAGCGATGGGAGCAAATTATTAAACGTTTTTCATCAAAAAATCTAGTACACTGTGTAATTTTGAAAACCTATTCCTTATGAAAACCAAAATCTTATTCTTTAGTTTTACCCTTCTTTTTTTTCTTAGCGGATGTTATCATGATGATAGTTCTTTTTCTCCTCTTCAAGCAGAATCAGAGGACTTATCTACTGGCGAAAAATATGAAGAAATCGAAGAGAACCCTTTCGTCCTTGTAGAAGACGAAGCCATTTCTACCTTTTCCATTGATGCAGATGGCGCCGCTTATAGCAATGTCCGTCGATTTATCAATGATGGTAGCATGCCACCAAAAGATGCCGTACGTACAGAAGAATTGATCAACTTTTTTCCACTCGAATACCTCGATCCTAGCGATGAACACCCTATAGGGATCAGTGGTGAAGTAAGCCAATGTCCCTGGACTCCTGAAAATAAATTGATCCGTATTGGGCTCAAAGGAAAAAGCATCGCTCCTAGCGCTTATCCTAATTCCAATTATGTTTTGTTGGTCGATGTTTCGGGTTCGATGAGTTCGGCCAACAAACTTCCCCTGCTGCGAGAGAGTTTTGAATTTCTAGTTGACGAGTTGACCGAAAAGGATAAAATATCAATCGTTACTTATGCTGGAGAATCCAAAACCGTTTTGGAATCAACGACTTGTGATAAAAAAAGTAAGATCAAAAAAGCCATTAAAAAATTAGAATCCGGAGGCGGAACAGCTGGTGCCCAAGGCATCATCACCGCTTATGAGATTGCCCAGCAAAATTTTATTCCTGGTGGAAATAATCGGATTATTGTCGCAACAGATGGCGACTTTAATATTGGTGCTTCTAGCGATGAAGAGTTAGTCGCTTTGATGGAAGAGAAAAGAGACTTGGGTATTTTCGTAACGGTATTAGGTGTTGGCACTGGAAATTTAAATGATGCTGCCTTAGAAAAAATCGCTGATAATGGCAATGGGACTTACGAATATATTGATGACCTCAATCAAGCCAAAAAAGTATTTGTCTACGAGTTTGGAAAATTTTTCACCGTGGCCAAAGACGTAAAAGTACAAGTGGAATTCCATCCAGACTTGGTGGAATCTTATCGTTTGATTGGTTATGAAAATCGCCTGTTGACTACGGAGGAATTTACCGATGACAAAAAAGATGCAGGTGAAATTGGCGCTGGCCAAAACATCACCGCGCTTTATGAAATCGTAACTAAATCCGAAGCAGACTTCCGTCTTGTCCCAACTTTCACGATCGACTTTAGATATAAAATGCCCGACTCTGATGTCAGTGTACCACTGACTTATGATATACTGGATGAGGGCAATAGTTTTGAATCGTCTACTCGCGATATGCAATTTGTAAGTGCTGTTACGGGTTTTGCCATGTTGCTACGAGATTCCCCTTACAAAGGAAATACATCTTATACCAAAGTATTGGATTGGCTGGAACCTTGTATCGCTTATGATCCGCATGCTCATCGAATTCTTTTTAGCAATTTGGTGCGCAAGGCAAAGGATTTGTAAGACAAGTTTTGTTTGATTAAAAGAGAAAAGCCTTTGCTAAATATAGCAAAGGCTTTTCTCTTTTAGCGCTAAAGTTTTTCTATTGGTATCACCAAACTTTAATCACCTCCTCTTCA
>CALLVY010000275.1 GCA_938015925.1 uncultured Saprospiraceae bacterium | reverse complement strand
GCCTTTTCCTTTTTGGTTTCCAATAAACGGATCGTCTCTTTTCGTTTGAAATACCAGAAATAGCGCTTTTTAAATTTGCTCCATTCCTGGACTAGTAGTTGTTGATACTCCAATTTTGCCAATCGCTGCTCCAATACTTTGGTATTTATTTTTTCTCTCGTAGAAAAATTAAGTAATGGAATCACAGCGCTTAATCGAGCATCGTATTCTTTGGTTCTTAGAAATTCGACAGTCATATCATCCATTTCGCTGTACTGTCTGGGATACAAAACAGGACCTTCCGATGGATAATCACTTTCATTTAAATAAGTCAAATTGTTGTACACCGGATTTAAAAGACTCCCCGTGGGGATAAATAAATCCCGTCCTCCTCTTCGAAGATTGTACTGGGCGCCTAGCGTCAAACTGGGCATTCTATCTTTCTTCGACTTTTCATATTCCAAAGCCGAGTAGTCGATTTCCAACTGCGCTACACTCAATACGGTATGCTTCTGAATAAAGGTATTTTTATAAACCTCCAATTGACTTTGCGCCTCGCCAAGCAAGGACAGTAGCATAAAAAAAGAAAGGGTATACAACCTGAACATGAGTCTTATTTTAATGAGTTAAAATTCTAGTTTCTAGCTTCTAGTTTCTTTATCGATTTCACTATTATTCGCTTTTCTATCCTGGCAATGATATTAGGAATAAAGAGCACCTTTTTTTTAGGGAACTCCAGAACCTTCGCTTGCTTATTGATCGTCATATTTTAATCGGCCAATAAGACCCCAACATTCTTTTCCTTGGAAAGCCGGTAGTAATAAGAACTAACTGCGACATCAAAAACGGCCATTCCCATTGGGTTAAACATGACCACATCATCCTCCTTGAGCTGATCCATCGCTTCATGGCAAAATATATCAACCAAGTTGATCGTATCTTCTTCTTGCAAACCATTGTTGAGGTGCATCATTTCGATGTCTGTTTTTTCTCGACAGATCTCATTCCAATCGTCCACCACCATTACATCGACATACTTCATAAAGTCCGATTCGTAATCGCGTAAGGAGACATTCAAATGGATGCTTCCAGGCTTGGGCTTGATATTGATATAAGGCTTGCTGGAAACAGTGGCCGTCATAAACATATCCACATCGTCAAAGGCTTCGGTATAAGACTTGGAAAAAACAACCTTGTCTCTAAGTGCTGCCGGAATCAATTTTTCATCAATCGGGCGCAAATCATAGATGCGGAATTCTTTCAAACGATCTCCTAAAATCGAAGCTGCCATTTCGAGGTGGAATTGGCCAATTGGGCCAAAGCCAGTCATACCGACAACGAGGTCTTTTAGGTGTGGTTTGAGTTCCAGGTATTTGGTAATCATCAATCCAGTAACTGCTGCGGTACGAATACCACTAATCAATGTCGTATTGATGGTACAAACTGGCACTCCACTATCTGCTTCGTTTAAAATACTGACGGAGTGAGCACGCTTGAGCCCTTTTTGATAATTCTTTGGAAAACTGGCGATCCATTTGATACCAGAAAAATTAATATCTCCACCAATAAAAGCAGGCATTGCGATAATCCGATTGGCCTTGTCTCTATAGCGTAAATAAGGTTTGATCGGCTGAGAAAATTCCTGTTCGCCAAGACAGATTACTGCCTTTTCGATTATCTTGGCTAGGTCTTTCCAATTTCGACCTATGGTATTTAGGTGTTCAGAATTTAGATAATACATATGGTTAAATTTTAATTAAACTTCGTTTTAAAATAAATGGAAGCTAATAGAGTTTACGCTAACTGGCCAAACTCCGAAGCTGCCTGATAGGCAATTCCATTTCTCGCTCTCGCTCTTGTTCTTTTTCTCGTTCAATAATCATATTGGCCCATTCGTCATTATAGATGGTATCCATGTAAGACCCGCCACTGTCTGGGCAAATCATCATAGCATTGCAACCGTTCAAACCGGTCTTGCTTTTAAGGTATTTCATGGCGCCATAATAGCAAGCACCAGAAGATCCACCGACAAAAACAGAATGGTCATTTAACAATTCACGGCAACCATTTATGATCTCTTCATGATTGAGAATAATCACATCATCCACAGTATCTTTTTCAAGAAAATCCGCTGCTTTACCTGCGCCCAATCCTGGGATATGTCGCTTGGCTTTGACATCGCTAAAGATCATCGAACCGGTGATATCAATCGCTACTACTGTCAGCTTTGGAAAAACTTCCTTGAGGTATTTCGACAAACCGGTAACGGTACCACAAGAACTAACCGCAACGAATAAATAATCCAGTCGATTCAATTTATTGGCGACTTCAAAAGCCAAGGCGCGGTAGGATTTATAATTGTTTTCATTTCCGTATTGATTGGTCCAAAAATGATTGGGTTCCGTCGCAACGATTTCTTTCACTTTTTTGATCCGGTTCATCAAGTAGCCGCCAGTGTTATCTGGCTCTGTGACTTTGATGATTTCATTGGCAAAAAGTTTCAGCTTTTTGTAATTGGTCACATTGATGTGTGGATCAACGACCACCTTTGCTTTCAAGCCTAAGTAGTTGGCTTGCATCGAAAGAGAGATTCCAAAATTTCCGGAGCTGGATTCAACAATCGTTGTATCAGGATCTATTTGGCCATCTAATATTGCATTGTAAATAATATTATTCGCTGCTCTATCTTTGATGCTTCCTGAAAAATTGCGGGATTCCAATTTAGCAAAGAGGTTTACTCCAAACTTGTTTCGCAATTTCACCATCGGGGTGTCTCCAATAAGTTTCCTTATCCTCAAGACGTCTTCTAACATTTTATCTCTACGTTTCATCATATTTATATTTTGATTGATTAAAAAATTAGGGTAAATATGTTTTTCATAAAGGATATTAGTCTCCCCTTAAGACAAAGCTTGGCCAGGCCGAAATCGTTTGAGACAAGTCTCAATTCGGGGGATAAATAATGATCCTAGTTATTGTTTTTAGTAAAAATTTTATTTCTTAAGAAGCGATTTTCTCTTCTACCTCCACACTTTCCATGATCGGATTTCTCCGTTCTACAAAAGGAAAGGATTTTATTTTTTCCTCTGTTATTTTTCCATAATCCATTTTATAGATCCGATCACAAGCGGAATAATAGGCATCGTCATGCGTGATGGCGACTATGGTAATTCCTTTTCGATTGAGGTATGGAATAATCTCTTTGTAAAACTTTTTCCTAAATTCCGGGTCTTGGTCTGCCGCCCATTCATCTAATACTAGAATTGGCTTGTTCTCCAGCAAAGCAGCAATTATCGCTAATCGCTTTCGCTGTCCGGTCGACAATTGAATGGTCGAAAACTTGCCATCTTTCAAGGTGATTTTTTTATCGACCTCAAATATATCCAGGTATTCTTCCACTTGACTTTGCGAGATATTATCGAGACCATAAACTTCATCGAAGAGATAGAAATCGCTAAAGACAACTGCGAAAAGACTTTTGTAAGCGGCTCGATTGGTATCATCAATTTTTTGCCCATCCAGTATCACAGCACCTTCATCCTGGCGAAACAACTGAAGCAAGACTTTGACAAAAGTACTTTTCCCACTTCCATTTCCACCATAGATAAAAACGGTTTCCGCAGGTTTGACTTCAAAATTGACGGGCCCCAGATGAAAAGCTTCTTGATTGTTATAATTGTAAACCAAATCAGAAACATGGATACTGGAAAACGCTTTTAGAGGCGCTCCTTCTGTATTGTTTTCTCCTTCGGTTATTCGCTCTCCCAATTCATCAATCACCTGAATCATTTTTTTAAGAGAGATATAAGCCTTATTGAGCACCGGGATACTGGTCATTACATTTTCTACCGGGCCCAGGACAAACAAGAGCAAAAAGGTGTAATTGATAATGACGCTGGTTTCCATTTCAAAGTAAAACCCAAGATGCAAAAGCGTGACCGCAATCAGTACATAAAAGGCGATCAAACCTACCATCTGACTATTGACATATCCGGTATAAGCGGCTTTGTTATTTTTCGATCCTTCTTCTAGAATCGGTAGGACATTTTTCTCAAAAATAGCCGTTCCTTTGGGTGGAGAGATATTGATTTCTTTTAAGCCAAAAAAGATGGCATCAAAATTTTTCAAAAATCCAGCCTCCAAATCCCTGGACTTGGCAAAGTAGGCATTGCTTCTTTTCATTACCATTTCATAAACGATCACACCACCTATCAAAGTCGCAAAGGAAAAGGCAAAAAGCGTCAGCGAGAAAATCGCCATATAAATCAAACAAGTGATGACCAGAATAAAGGAAGAAAAAACGCCGATTAAAATGGTCGAGGCTTGCAAAAGACTATTGGCATCGTGATGAATGGCTGCATAGATTTGGTCTTTCAATCCCTGTGTTTCGTAATAGTTGGATTTGGACAATAATTGAACGATGCTTTTCCGAATATTCCAAAATACGTTTTGGGAAATGTTGACAATTTTTACCGCCAAATATCTTCGAGTAAGGAAGAACATAAAGATGCACCCGCCAAAGGCGGCAAAATATTGTACATCGTACATGTCGATTCCTCCGTGAATAAAAAGCTTGGTCACTTTATTGATCAGAAAGATGAAGAAAAAACCCATCAGTCCTGATAGAATCCCAACGAAGGAGAGTAGAACAAGTCCCCAAGTTGGTGATTCTGAAAAGCGAAGTATTCTAAATATATTTTTCATGTGCTTTTCTTGAATAATTATTTAATGCCCCTATTCTATTGGTGGCCGCGGGGAAAAAGGCCAATACTTTAATAATTAATACTCAATGATTTTCTCTCCAAATAATCTTTCGCCATCAATCCCATTTTCTTTACAGTATTCCAATACTCGATTGGACTCGATGATGGGTTTGGATTCTTCAGAATATTCGATGGAACTGATGTATTTCAACCAAGGCTCTAATCCCATCGCATAGATGAATAAATTGCTCGGATTAAAAACTTCCACCATTGCTTTGGATTGTTCAAAATCGCAACCGGCCAGTCGGCGCGAATTGTCTTTGTCTCTTTCCAAAGGTTTTGGCATCAGCGGACCATATAGCCAGGACAGTGGCGCACCGTCGCATTCCATTCCCAGGAATACGATATCTACATCTCCTACACTTTGATGAATGCGCTCGTACAATCGAGGTTCTACATTGCAGGAATCTGCGGCGAAAATCATTTTAAAATCATTGGCATAAGTTACCAGGTGACAGAGCTTACTTCTTACATCCAGGTCGGAGTGTTCGCCCATAAATGGCAATCCAGTAATCGAGCAATCTTCAAAATCAATTTTCTCCATCTCGCCCAACTCAATGATATTCTCAAACCCAATCTGCTGGAACATCAATTTCAAATCTGGATCTTGCATTCCACCGCCATTGCTTTTTGGGACAATGATGTTCTTAACTTTGGATCGTATTCTTAGCAAAGTTTCGAAAAGAACATGGTCTTGGTGATTGTGCGTAAACAAGACATAATCAATCGTTTCTGGCAAGTCAGCATAAGTGTATCGAGAGACATCCGACTCATAACCATAGCTAATTACTGGATCAACTAAAATGCTCGTCTTGGCGGTTTCCACTAGAATACAAGCATGGCCAAAGTAGCGCGTCAAGACGCCATCACCCGTGTATTTTTCGTATTGCTTCGTGGCCGATTTGGTAAAAAAGGATTTAAACAAAGCTTCTTCCTCTTCCTGAATGTTAAACATCTTTTTGATGTCTCCATATTTCTTCGGCGTCTTTTCCATTTCGAAAAGCTCATCTATTTCTTTGCTTTTCAAAGGCATGTTTACTCTTAGGATATCTGCTCCTGGTAATTTTGGCGTACTCAATACAAAAGATCGAGAACCATCATCTTCTACCAAAAACAAATTGAAACTTTGTAGCTCTTCTTTATAGAATTCACTCTCGTAGAGTAAGGATTCAAAAAAGCGGAAAGAAGCATTATTGTTGAGGTCATAATAAAGCTCCACCATTCCTCTGAGCATGTCCGGCACCTTGGGATACAAAGACGTCAGCGAATAACCTTTGGCCTCTTTTTCCAGCAAGAGATTCAATTCATCAATGGCATTACAAAAAGCCAAAAGATCTGAACATTGCTCTAAAGTATTGTCGCGGATGGCTTCGATTTCATCTACTCGTCCGCCTTCATAATCGATAAATGGGCCGCCGAGCATTTTAGGATTCTTTATCGCCACCGCATGAATTTTGGGGTTTAGGATATAAGAATTCATGATTTTCAAATGCCGGCCTCTAATGTTCATGGCCGCTGTGGCAGGAGAAATCAAATGGGCCCAGGCATACCAATTATCGACCAGTGCTTCGATTGCTAAATTGGGCTTGATGTGTACTAGGTCGGTATCCTTAATTTCCGTACCTACTGCTTGTTTTATATCTAATGTTTCCATTTTTGTTTTGTTAAATAGTTTGATAATCAATTAAACTTTAGGTCCAGAAATATTGGAATGCTTTTTACCATTCTTCTTTTTGTTATGCGGAAGTTTGTGCACCTGCTCCATGTGGAACATGAGATGAGTACCTATGGCTTCTACATTTGGCAGATACAAGAAGGTGTCGTGATTTCCTCCTACGTCGTAACTGTAAACTTCTTTGGTCGTCAATTCTTCCCATCCATAATTCGCCGTCGTAAATACATTTCGGTCGTAATGCCTTTGCATCTCTCCGTCTTTTTCCAGCGCCTTAAACAAGAGAATCGGTACATCTATTTTCTCATGGGTTCGCGGTATGTACAGGTCATTGGCTTTGGCATTGGTCATACCAACATTGATGATCCCTTCTATTTTTCTTTGGGAGATTTCGAGTCCTTTATCATTCAGGTACTTCGTCAACATGGGGATCTTTTCTTCCTCGGCTTTGACTTCAAAATCGGCTGCTGTGAGTTCAAATGTTTCTTTCAGATAATTCATCGCATAGTTACCGATGTACATCAAATAATCTTCCATGGAAATCAACTCCGAGATCGACCAACTTCTATGAACCACTGGAGCATCAAAGATCGTAACCATTGCTACTTCAAAACCATTGCTTTTCAATTGCTTGGTCATTTCATAGACCACTCGACTTCCGAAAGAATAACCTCCGAGATAATAAGGACCAATCGGATCTACCGTCTGCATTTCTGCAATGTAAGTTGTCGCGATGGCTTCAACCGTTGGAGGTGGTGCTACATCATTGTCAATGCCATGTGCATGGAAAGCGTATAGATTAAAATTCCCTTCTAATAATTTTCCAAGTGGGTAGAATGGTACAGACTCTCCTAAGCCACCAGGTACACAGAATATTGAGGTCTTCTTTTTCTCCTTCGTCATCAATCGGATGGCAAATTCTTTGCTTCCCATATCTTTAGACATTGTGGCTGACAGGTATTCGGCTTTGCTTTTCTTCACTTCGGGTTCTGCTGCCTGAGCTTCCACTTGTACTCCAATGGCACTGGCTAGACCGGCAACCGTTGGATGTTCAAAAATATCTCTAGGCGAAATTTGATACCCTAGTTTCATCACTCGACTAACAGCGAGGATAGAGACCAAAGAGTTGCCACCGAGTTCAAAGAAATCATCGTGAATCCCAACTTTTTTCACTTTTAAAACTTTTTGATAAATCGCTACGAGTTGTTCTTGTATCTCGTTTTCTGGTCCGGCATAATCCGTATCAATAAGGCTGGATGCTTCTGGATTCGGCAATGCTTTTCGATCTACTTTCCCATTACTGGTCAATGGAATTTCATTCAATTCCATCATCAAATCAGGAATCATATAATTCGGCAATTGATTTTTCAGGTAGTCAACGATGACTTCTTTATCATAGCTGTCTTTAGGTACGATATAAGCGACCAAACGCTTGTTGCCATTTCCATCATCCTGAGCTAAAACAACTCCCTTGTCTACCGATGGCGATTGCTGGAGTACGGTTTCTATTTCTCCCAGCTCTATTCGGAATCCTCTGATCTTCACCTGGTCGTCTTTTCTTCCAAGGAAAACAATCGTTCCATCCGCCAATCGCTTGACCAAATCACCCGTTCGATAAACTTTTGATTCTTCTGCGGTAAATGGATTGTCGATGAATTTTTCTGCGGTCAGTTCGTCTTGCTTGAGGTAACCTTTTGCTACGCCGTCTCCACCGATCCATAATTCTCCGGGAACACCAATTGGAGATAAATTTCCGTTTTCACTGACCACATAGGTTTGACTATTGGAAAATATTTGTCCGATCGGTATTGCGGTATAAGTCGCTTCTGGATCAACGCGGTGTAAGAGTTTACCAATGGTGGTTTCGGTAGGGCCATAGTGGTTGACAATACTCACCGCGGGCTGTGTTTGCTGAATCTCGTTGACGATTTCCAAAGTCAATGTTTCTCCTCCAAAAACGATCATTTTCGCAGGCAACAAACACCTCTCCTCCCACTGCAATGCTCTCCAGTGAGAAGGCACTATTTTGATACAGTCGATCACATTGGCATTGAAGTATTGGTGCAAACCTGCTGCATCGGTAAGCATCGCTTTCGGAAGCATGTGCAAAGCACCACCCGACAACAAGGCACCGTATAAAACCGTGTTGCCTAAATCGGCTGCCATGGTTGACATCAAGGCGAAAGATTGGCAAGCTTCGATGTCGATGGTATTTTTCAATCCAAGTACATAATCCACTAGATTTCCATGAGACACCATTACTCCTTTCGATTGGCCCGTAGAACCAGAAGTGTAAATCACATAAGCTACTGATGAAGGCGCCACGGCCACTTTTTGATCAAAGTCTGCTGCTGCTATTTCTTCAAACTCTATATCAACAGGGAAGACATTGACTGGAAAGTCCAAAATATCAAACATGCTTTCCGACTGAATAATCAGTGCTTTGATCTTGGTATCTTCTATGATAAAAGTCTTTCTTTCCAAAGGATATTCCATGTCGATGGGCACATATCCGGCTCCGGCTTTTAAGATTCCCCAGATCGAGATAATCGACCAGGCAGAGTGATCCATCATAATCCCTATCAAATCATTGGCTTCGATAGCATAAGTTTTTTGGAGGTGCTGGCCGAGGCGGGTGGATTGTTCATCCAATTCCCGGTAGGTCCATTCTTGCTCTCCAAAGACTAGTGCAACTTGATCCGGAGTTCGTTTTACTTGTTGGGCAAAAAGATCCAGTAAGTTTTTGTCTTTGGCCGAAGGGCTATCTACTTCGTTAAAAGTATGGATCAGTTGCTCGCGTTCTGCTGCGGTTAGGCAATTGATCTCTGCTACCGTTTCTTTATCGTCTGCCAAAACTTCATTCAACACTTGTTCAAAATGATTTTTAATCATTTCTACATTACTAGTATTCAGTAATTCTTCAAAATAACTAAAGTTGATTTTTAGTGTTTCCTGAATGGTGACATCCAGAGAAAGCAAGAAATTATTGTCTGCCGTTATTTGAATATCGCTGGTTTTTAGCAACCAATCTCTGGACAGCAAATCACCCATTGGATAATTGTCGATCACTAAAATGCTATCAAAGAAATCTCCTTTTAATCCAATCCAATTTTGGATATTACTTAGTGCAGTGTATTGGTAAGCTCGCGCTTTGGCATTATTGTTTTGAATTTCGGAAAACAGATTCGCTAGGCTTTCGTCTTTCTTCACTTTCGTTCGCAAAGGCAAAGTATTCATATACAAACCAAGCCCTTGTTCTGCTCCTTCCAGA
>CALLVY010000274.1 GCA_938015925.1 uncultured Saprospiraceae bacterium | reverse complement strand
ATAGCACATATCTCCTTGAAGACGATGGATTTTTGGACGAATGAGTAGCTTTTAAACGAAATACTACCTATTTGTTACTGGTAAAAATAATTATTTTTTTAAAAAGTGTAGCGAATTAGTAGTTCAAGGAAAAAAAGATTTCCCCTAAAACTACTATTTGTCTGCTAAGTGCTTGGACAAAATTGGGCTAGCATTAAGTTCTAGCGTATTGTGGCTTTAGAGGAGTCGTTTTTAACGAGAATATCTAGATATTTAAGGAGAAAATGAGGAAGAATAAAGATACAAGAGGCAGAAATTAATAAGTAATTTAGTTTTGTCCAAGCACTGACTTTAAAAACGCCTATGTTTCTCGAACCTCATTTTAAAGGACAGCGCAGTGGATGGATTGAAGTGATTTGCGGCTCTATGTTTTCTGGAAAGACGGAAGAATTGATTCGCCGATTAAGGCGTGCCCGGATCGCTAATCAGAAAGTAGAGATCTTCAAACCCAAGATAGATACTCGTTATGATGAAACGGAAGTCGTTTCTCACGATTCCAATTCTATTCTTTCACTTCCGGTAGACCATTCTGATAAGATTCTCAATTTAGCAGATGGCGTAAGCGTCGTCGGTATTGATGAGGCGCAGTTTTTTGATGAAGGATTGCCAGAGGTTTGTCAGCAATTGGCACTCCGTGGATTGCGGGTAATTGTGGCAGGACTCGATATGGATTTTCGAGGCAAGCCTTTTGGCCCCATTCCTGATTTATTAGCTGTGGCGGAATACATTACAAAGGTGCATGCCATCTGCCAGCATTGTGGTAATTTGGCGACCCATTCTTATCGGCTAAGCGATGAGGAGTCGACGGTGGTATTGGGCGAACAAGATCGCTATGAAGCGCGATGTCGAACTTGCTACCACATGGGAAATATCCTGAACCTTCAGGTTAAGAAATAAAAAAGTGCCCCTTGGAGAAAGAGGCACTATCGAACGTGTTTACATCACCTATAATAAAAATCTAATCACTTCCTCGGCCATCGCAATTGCCGGGGAAAAGATTCCTACTGAATTAGAGTAAGGTCTCCTTCGTACAATTTACAATTGTACCTTATCCAATAGGCGTATACTCCTGGTGCTAAATCTTGCTGCTCTTCTCTTCCATTCCATTGGAAAAACAAATCAGTAGAAGAAAATCGTTCTCCTCCCCATCGGTCAAATATTTTTATCTCAAATACTCCATCGTCTGTACAGTTTGGTGGGAGCCCCAAGGAGTAGTAATCATTGATGCCATCTCCATTGGGAGAAAAAGCATTGGGAATATAAATTTGATAGTCATAGTTTACCGAGATGTCGAAATCCCAAATGCATTCTTTTTCATCGATGAGTCTTAATTGGTAGCTTTCTTCACAACCTTTAGATATTAAAGGGTTGGGACAATCGGTACAATTTAGATTATTCGTTTCGTTCCAGGAGATTAGATATTCTGATGGAATAGTATTGTCGAATGGAGAAACATTGCAATTGGTCATTTGGGCCAATGGATTAATCTTTAGATCACTGCTCAGCTTTTGTAAGGAAAAATCAAGGTATAAAAACGAGTCGCAACCCGAAGCACTCCCTCCAGGGAAAGTATCAATATAAAAACCATCGGTATCAATAATGCGACCATTGGAAAGTCGATAAGGCTCCTCCAAAGGACATGGATTTATTGTTATCATAGAGCTTGCAAGGGTATTGAATTGAAGTGCGATATCTATCAGAGAATCACATCCTCCAGTCGTCACGATGAGCTCTTGCCCAAACGGATTAAGTTCATTGTAAAGGTTTCCATTGCTGATAATATTATAATCATCTCCTTCACACCCAGAATAAGAAAGATTGGTAGTTAGCATTGTTTTCGAGACAATTTCCGTTGTAAGTATCATAGAATCACAGCCACTAAAATCTACTAAAGTATCCGGTGGATAAATACCTGGAGTAGAGACGACTTGTCCGTTGGGCAGCGTGGCTTCCTCCAAGGGACATAGCTCAATGACCTGGTCTACTATTCTGACATCTGCTGCTAGTTGGCAGGCAAGGGCAAAGACATTACAAACCAAAATGTCATTTTCATTATTTATTTCTGCTCCGCCAGAAACAGCCCCTGCTGCTCCGGAACAGAAAATTCCAATGTCTGCAACTACAATGTCATTAGTCGCCTTGTCTATACCAATGGTGCTCTTTTTATTAGAATCTGTTGCTAAAACTTCAAGGCCAGTATCAGGTACATTGGTATAAATGGCTTGATAACTCCCTCCTTGATTGAATTCCGTTAAAGATCCAAATGGGCCTGTAAAAATAGTATTGATAGAAGGAGCTGGAGAAGCGATATTGGGGTTGATATTATTGTCACCCAATTTATACCCCCACTCTCTGCTCTCTGCTTGAAAAACGATCACTACATTTTCTCTACAAGTGATGGACCATTCTTTGATCGCATTTAGTTCTTTTTGGGGAATGAACGTTTTATCAATTGCTGTGGAATTGGTTACAGGATTTACCGCAACAACAGGTATGAAAATTATATCACAGCCACAGTCAACGATTGATTGAACGCTAGGAACAGAATCTAGTTTTTCTAAAACCAAATTACATGGAGCAATTCCATTAGGGCCAAAGTTTTTTTCTGATTCTAATTTTTCCAATAAAGAATATTCCATATAGTTACCATCTAATGAATAGCCTGAGCAAAAAAGACTTATACTATTACAATAATTTTTAGCAGAGAGATAGCACAGTTTCGTTTCAAGATCATCTTCTTTGTCTTCACAACAGGATTGTGCATTTAGTTGAAAAGAAAAGCTGAAAAAGCAAAGAAATACAAAGGCCGTTATAGTATATTTGGGGTTCATTTTTTTGTAGAATTAAGGAAGTTTTTCAACTCCTGCGTTCTTTAAGATTATTCAACGATTATCGCATTCAAAGTACTTTGCCCTTGATCTGTTTTCATGACGATAGAATAAGTTCCTTGCGGCCATTCTTCCTTGAAAGAAAGCCTGGTTTGGTGTTTTCCTGCGCTTTGCATCGCAGGAGCTAAAAAAGTGCAAAGGTATTTTCCTTGCAGGTCATAGAGTTGAATAGAAACCTCAGAAGCGGAAGGCAAAGTGTAATCTAGGATTGCCGTATTTTTTATAGGATTAGGATAAATGGAAAGCGCCAATTCCTCATTGGGAAGATCATGGGTGCCCGTACTCAAAGTAGAGAGGTATCGGGTCAGCGCAAACTCCGTGCGATCTCCTTTTGTCGAAAAACCAGCGACGACTAATTTTCCATCGCTTTGTAAGGCCGTAGCATTCGCGATTTCATTTCCGCCAAGGTGGTGCTTGAATTGTTGCTCCAAAGTTCCATTGGGATGAAAACGAGCAATGGCAAAATCCGCATCAGCCATTTCGGTATCCTCTGCTTTTAAAGAAAATCCGACAGCAATAATTTTTCCATCTTTTTGCAAAGCAAGGGCATTGATTCCATCTCGTCCACCCATATCTGTACTCGCCCAACCCCTGTTTCCAAAACTGTTATCTAGTGTTCCATCTTTATGGTAGCGAGCCAAAGCAAAATCACTATTCGAAAGGCCGCCAAGTACGATTTTTTCATCCTTTTGCAAGACCATGGCATAAGCCAGATCAGGACTTCGATTATAGTCGGTAATCACCAATCCATCTTCTCCAAAACCAGGGTCTGGTTTTCCATCAGGTAAAAATCGCAGTAGTGCAAAATTGAAATCAAAATGATTTAGACTAAAACCAGCTAAGACAATTTTTCCATCTTTCTGTAAAGCCATGGCATGAGCACCAGCTCCTATTTGTTTTAAAGTACTCTTTACTTTCCCTTCCTTTCCAAAACTTCTATCGAGTAAGCCGTTTGGTAAATATCTAGCCAATACAATGACTTGACTATTGTCGACTACTGCCGAGCCTGCCACGAGTATTTTTCCATCTTCCTGAACTTCAAGGGCATTGATGCCATCGAAAAAATGAAAGTGCGTATGAACTTTTCCAGATTTATTAAAAGAAGGATCAAGGTTTCCGTTGGGAAGGTACCTGACTAAGGCAAAATCATCTCCGGTGTCTGTATGAATAAAACCAGCCGCAATGATTTTTTTATCTTTTTGTTGGGCCAAAGCAAAGGCGGCGCCTTTTTCGCCGAAGGGCGTTTTTTGGATGCCTTGTACACCGAAGCTAGGATCGGGTTGTCCCGTTTTATCATACCTCGAAAGCGTGAAAGAACCTTGAGTAGAAGTACCCGCTGCAATAATTTTTTCATCTTCCTGAATCAATAAAGCATAGGCTTTGGCCTGGTCGGAAATACTGGTTTTGATGACACCATTGATGCCAAAACTATGATCCAATAATTGATCTTGAGCGCTGGTAAAAGGCGCAAAAAAAATACCTATAAAACAAAGGATTAAAAATGTCTTTTTCATGATTTTGATTTTAGATGTCCGGTAAATGTTGAACCCATTTATTTAGTACTGACCATTTCTAAAAGATCATAAGCTTTTGTGATTTCAATAAATTCTTCGCGATAGCCGTGCAGGTCTTCTCCCATGGCATTGTTTGCGAGTTCCAATACCTTTTTGGTATTGAGATCATTATTGTATTTAGAATCTCTGATGATCAAACTCAATCCTGCTACTGCTGCCGACCAGCGGAAATTGTCAGAAGTATTGGCCAAAAGAATCGGACGGTAGTCCAATAGTTTTTCAATCAATTTACTTTCTTTTTCTTCTGGTTTCTTATAACGCAATTTTAAAGTAACCAGGTGATCCTGATTGAATTTTCCAAAGTATTTAGGATGCTCTTTCCCTTGCTCTGGTAAGTGCTGACCAGAGGCGTCGCCGAAGCTTTCCTGAGGGATGATTTCGTAAAGTGCCGTCACCGTATGTCCGGCACCCAATTCTCCGGCGTCTTTGGTGTCGTCGTCAAAATCTTCTGTTTCCAATAGGCGGTTTTCATAACCAATCAGGCGATAAGATTGTACTGTTTCTGGATTGAAAACCAATTGGATTTTTACATCTTTTGCAATGGTGTAAAGCGTTCCATTAATTTCATGGACGAATACTTTTTTGGCTTCTTTTAGATTGCCGATATAAGCGTAATTTCCATTGCCGTGATCTGCCAGGGTTTCCATGATATTATCTTTCAGATTACCAGAACCAAAGCCTAAGACGGTCAAGTAAATTTGATCTTTGCGTTTTTCTTCAATCAATTTCTTCAATTCCTCCTGATTGGAAAGACCGACATTGAAATCGCCATCTGTCGCCAGAATAACCCGATTGTTGCCACCCTCGACAAAGTGATCTTTGGCCAAGTCATAAGCCAGGGTTATTCCTGCACCACCAGCAGTAGATCCACCAGAAGTCAATTGGTCGATGGCCTTTTTGATTTTTTGTTTTTGATCGCCGGGAGTAGGAGGGAGTACCATTCCCGCAGCTCCTGCATAGACCACAATAGCTACCTTGTCTTCCGGACGCAATTGGTCGACTAGTAATTTGAAAGAAGGTTTTAGTAAACTCAATTTACCCGCACTACTCATCGATCCCGAGACATCAATCAAAAAGACCAAATTGGAACCCGGAGTTTCTTTCCATGCTATTTGTTCGCCTTGCAATCCTATGTGTAAAAGATGGTGGTTTTTGTTCCACGGACATTCGGAGAGTTCGGTATACATTTGGAAAGGATCTTCGCCATTGGGTTCTGGGTATTCGTAGTTGAAATAGTTGACCATCTCT
>CALLVY010000273.1 GCA_938015925.1 uncultured Saprospiraceae bacterium | reverse complement strand
ATACTTTGGAAAGACCAATTCCTGGTACTTACCTTTCTCCTTTCGTTGAAACACCAACGAGCACCTTAGTGGCAGAAGCAGCGGTAGCTACAGGAATTAGTAGTAATTGGCAGACCATCAATTTGTCAAAAAACTATGTTTCTCCAGTGGTCGTTGCCACCGTTCGTTTGAGTAGCAATTCAGAAGCACCGGCAGTTGCAAGAGTGCGGAATGCGGGCACCAATTCTTTTCAACTAAAAGTACAGAACCCCTCCAATCAAAGTCTAAACGGCTATGCCGTTGACTATGTAGTTGTAGAAGAAGGGGTTTATAATTTGGCAGATCATGGCGTAAAGATGGAAGCAGTCAGAACGACTTCAAGTCTTACCGCAGAAAATAATAATTGGGAAAGAGAGGGTCGAACTTTTCAAAATACTTACAACAATCCTCGCGTACTCGGTCAGGTCATGACCGCCAATGATCCAGACTGGTCTTCTTTTTGGGCGAGTACTGTGACCTCTCAGACAGACCCACCTTCGGCGACTAGTTTTGCTGCGGGAAAACATGTTGGAGAAGACCCGGATAATACTCGTGCAAATGAAACGCTAGGTTATCTTGTTTTTGAAGAAGGAAATGGAACATTGGATGGTACCTCTTTTTATGCAGGACTTGGTCCAGATATCGTCGGAGGAGTTGATGGATTAACGACAGGTTATTCCTATCCTTACAATGGATTGAATAATGCCAATATTGCGATTCTTTCCTCTGCGGCTATGGATGGCTCAGATGGTGGTTGGCCAGTGCTTTATGGTAGCAATCCGCTAAATGCTGCTGATATCAAAGTGGCTTTGGATGAAGATCAACTAGGAGATAATGAAAGAGCACATACGACCGAACAGCTTGCCTTTTTGGTATTCGATAATGGAACCGTCAATCCGCAGAATCAAAGCATTAGTTTCAATGCAATTCCTAATAAAATAACAACCGATCCGTCCTTTACAATTTCGGCTACGGCGAGTTCTGGATTAGCGGTTAGTTTTGCTTTGATCTCTGGTCCGGCGACGCTTTCTGGAAATACCATTACGCTAACAGGAGCTACAGGTACGGTAACGATCCGCGCCACTCAAGCTGGAAATGCCAATTACAATCCCGCTCCAAGCGTCAATAGAACTTTTACTGTAAGTAGTCCATCTGCACAAAATCAGACGATTACTTTTAATGCCATTTCTGATAAAGAAACAACAGATCCGGCTTTTACGATTTCAGCTACTGCCAGCTCTGGATTGCCCGTTAGTTTTACCCTGGTTTCTGGTCCGGCGACCCTTTCTGGAAATACCATTACTCTAGATGGAACAGTGGGTACCGTGACGATTCGTGCCAGTCAGGCTGGAAATGCCAATTACAATCCGGCACCAAATGTTGACCGTACTTTTGCCGTCAACACTGGAGGGAATCCTGGAACCTATTGTGCAAGCATTGGCAATCAACCTTGGCAAGAATGGATAGGACAAGTCACTTTTGGAAGTATAGACAATGCTTCTTTTAAAGAACTTTATGGCGACTTTACTAATCTTAGTACCGATGCCACTCAAAATAGTAGTTATCCAATTGTACTTGTTCCAGGTTTAAGTTGGTCTGGTCATCAAACCGATTTGTTTTGGCGCGTCTGGATTGATTTTAATCAGGATGGAGATTTCAATGATGCTGGAGAACTAGTAGTAGAAGCCAATAATTTTAACCAAACCGTCAATGCGGATATCTTGATTCCCGCGACCGCAAGTTTAGGCCAAACGCGGATGAGAGTATCCATGAAGAAAGATGGCTATCCAACTGCTTGTGAAAGTTTTGATCAGGGAGAAGTGGAAGATTACACCGTCAATATTTTGGATGGTGTAGGTGGCCCCACTTGTAGTAATGTAACTTCTGGAGGAACGATTAATGGCAATGAAACCAGTTGCGACCCTTTCAATCCTGGTGCGATGAATAATGTGAACTTACCAAGTGGTGGTAGCGGTGGTTTGGAATACCAATGGCAGCAATCGACCAATTCTTCAACCGGACCTTGGTCTAGTGCCGGAGGAGCATCTAGCTCTTATAATCCTGGAGCGATTAGTCAAACGACCTGGTATCGCCGAAGAGCTCGTCGCTCTGGTTGTACTAGCTATGCGGGGATCAGTAATGTCATTGTGAAAACAATCGACAACTGTCCACCGATGGGAGAATATTGTGCAAGCATAGGCAATCAACCTTGGGTAGAATGGATCGCTGAAGTAAATTTTGGAACGATCAATAATCCTACTTTTAAAGACCTCTATGGCGACTATACCAATCTAGTAACAGCAGCAGAACAAGGTGCAATTTATAGCATTGAGCTCATTCCTGGTTTATCTTGGTCTGGACATCAGACGGATCTTTTCTGGAGGGTCTGGATTGATTTTAATATGGATGGAGATTTTACCGATGCTGGAGAATTAGTAGTAGAAGCCAATAACGGAAAAGATCCGGTAACAGCAAGTGTAAGTATTCCTGGCTCCGCAGTATTGGGACTCACCCGCATGAGAGTCTCTATGAAAAAAGATAGTTATCCAAACCCTTGTGAAAGTTTCAATCAAGGAGAAGTAGAAGATTATTCTGTAAATATTGTGCCTTCACCAAATCCGAGTCCATTTGCGATAGAGCAAATTTTGGCATTGGATGTTCAGCGTGTTCAATACACGGCTCAATTGGAATGGGTCAGTAATACCGGATACAAAAATGATTTCTTTTTGATAGAGCGATCTGCAGATGGAGAAAAATTCGAACTACTGGAAGCCATGGATAATTTTTATCCTGGACAAGAAACTTTTTCTTTTTCTTTCATTGATGAAGATCCACTGATCGGAAAAAATTATTACCAGATCAAACAAGTATTCATGGATGGCTCTTTTAAGTATTCTCCGATAAAAACGTTGGACTTCCAAACTGGCGATGAACGTTTAGTTGTTTTTCCAAACCCAACAGACAATGAAGTGTTTGTCGCGGTCAAAACTTACGAAGGAAAATCCGCAAACATCCAAATTTATAATGGCTTAGGCCAATTGATGGAAGAGCGAAGCATCGCTTCCCTAAGCAATATTCCAGAATACTTTGCCTTAGAAAATTACACCAATGGAATTTATACCATTACCGTAAAAGTAGAAGGGCGCAAACGGCTAAGTACCAAATTTGTGGTAAGCAAATTATAAATATACAATACAGAAGAGCGAAGCGCTTTATACGCTTCGCTCTTCCAATAAGCAAAACGAATCTTTAAGCAAAATTACTATGAACAATCCAATCTCTTGGAAATTATTTTCCAAGCTACTACTCTTCGTCTTTCCTTTTCTCTTCAGTGCGAAGACACTAGTCGCCCAATGCCCCGCAGGGCAAGTACCCGTAGATATTCAAATAACTGCAGATGACAATGCGGCCTCCGACAATACCCGTTGGGAATTAGTCGATATCAACGATGTGATCTTAGAAAGTGGTACGGCTAGTGACATCGTCTGTGTCCCCGATAATATCTGTTTGTTTTTCAAAATCTATGATGATTTTGGCAATGGTTATTCTGGATTACCACCAGGCGCTTACTCTGTTTATTACAATGGAAGTTTGGTAGATGCAGATATTAATTTTGGTACCGACAAAACAGTAGATCTCGGAGTTTGTCCTGCTGGTAGTTCTTGTAATTTTCCAATTTCAGTTGCTGGAAATGGCACTTACACCGCTCCAGGGCCAGAGACCTGGTATGGATTTGTTCCGGCAGCAACCGGTCGATATTCTTTCTCCACTTGTAACCAAGGAAACTCTTGCAACACC
>CALLVY010000272.1 GCA_938015925.1 uncultured Saprospiraceae bacterium | reverse complement strand
GACCTGCAGGTAATGATGACGCTGGTGGGAATGTGTTTAAAAACAAACCCAATAAAAATAAGAGACGCTATAAATAATTAGTGTTCTTTGTTTTGGAAAATCTCCACTTGATAATTATTTCGAGTGGAGATTTTTTTATTTTAGAAAAGGCCAAATATTTGTGTTGTTAAAAGCATAAAGCTTTCGCAAATTCGGATAAATAATTTTTATTATTGTGCCTTAAAATATTTTCATAGCCTATCTTTATTTGTTGAATAGCTTCTCTTACTTATATAAACCAGAGTAAAAATTGGAAATGATTCAGACCAGTCAATTGTATCAATATTTTTTGGAGCACCCCAAGGTAGAAACAGATAGCCGGAAGGCTGGTCCAGGGCAATTATTTTTTGCGCTAAAGGGAGCTAATTTCGATGGAAACAAATTTGCCGCACAAGCAGTGGCCGCTGGAGCAGCATTTGCCATCATTGATGATCCCCAGTATGCTCAAGGGGAGCAATTCCTTTTGGTCGAGGATGTTTTGAAGAGTCTTCAGGATTTAGCAAGATTTCATCGAAGACAATTTACGATACCTGTATTAGCCATCACCGGAAGTAATGGGAAAACGACCACTAAAGAATTGATTAGCGTCGTAATGGGGAGTCATTATCCCGCTCATTTTACAAAAGGGAATTTTAATAACCACATAGGAGTACCTCTAACCTTACTTGAAATGGCGACAGACACGGAAGTAGCCATTATTGAAATGGGAGCCAATCATGTGGGGGAGATTGCAGATTTATGTCAGATCGCGGAGCCAACTCATGGTTTGATTACCAATATAGGAAAGGCACACCTGGAAGGTTTTGGCGGTTTGGAAGGCGTGAAAAAAGGAAAGTCCGAATTGTATGATTTCCTTTCTGCAAAATCGGGGGTGGCCTTTGTCAATAGTAGCGAAAGCTATCTGACAGATTTATCCCAATCGGTAAACAAGAAAATACGATATCAAAAAAGTGAAAACCCTCGCCCAGATATAGCCCCCTATGAAATGAAAGTGATCAGCACTGATCCATTTGTAAAGGTGGCCTTCCTTTCCTCTAAAGGAAATCTGCAAGAGATAAATACGCAATTGCTAGGAGCTTACAATGTAAATAATGTCATGAGTGCAGTAGCTGTGGGGAGGTACTTTAAAGTTCCAGATGAAAAAATGATTACCGCGATTGAGTCTTATTGCCCAGATAATAACCGTTCTCAGATTTTTCGAAAGGGCAGTAATACTTTTATTCTAGATGCTTACAATGCCAATCCGACGAGTATGGAAAAAGCACTGGAATCATTTGCCCTTCGTTCTGGCGATCATAAAATGGCCGTTCTAGGGGACATGCTTGAATTGGGGATTTATACGGAAGAAGAACATCGTAGGATTTTGAAAAAGGCGCTGGATCTTTTAGGAAATAAAAATGTAGTTGTAGTCGGAAAACACTTTGCTAAACCTGCCGAGGACAACAAGCTCTCTTTCTTTAGTAATGTAAAAGAGCTGAGGGTTTGGTTTCTGGCAGCGCATTTTGAAAATACCCTTTTCCTACTCAAAGGATCAAGAGGGATTCAATTAGAAAAATTATTAGAGCCTTTGGAAACTAGGTAAAACGTTTATAAGCGTTCAATAATCGGTCTGGCAAATCTTCCCTGGAGGCGAGTTGGTAGTCTTGGTAAGAGCAAGGAATCAAAGTATGTCTTTGATGTTTCTTTTTCGTTTTTACTGGAATTTGCATCCACCAACGACCACTCTTCGTACTTTTCCAAAATGTAATTTGGTGATCTTGATTTTTAAAATCAACAATGTATTCTACCAGGCTATCGGAACTAGCTGGGTAGTCATTTTTTCGTTGATTAAAACCATCCACAAAGTACCAGATTAATTGAGCAATCACTTGTGCTGTTTGGTCTTGTTGATCTTCTTCTTGTGAAAATCCGTAAAAGCCAGCAGAAGTAAGCTTGTCGCTCATGCCTGCATATCGACTGATTTGGCAGGCCTCTTCTGAGAAAAAGCCGCTAGGGGAAGGACTTGTTTGCCCAGGTGCTTCCGATTGCTTAAGTGCAGCGATATTGAAACATAACAAATCCGCGTCTCGTACCAAAGGTTCTATTTGGTCCATACTGGATCGAACCATTCCTAAGCGAGCGTATTCAAAACTTTTATCATCGAGGAAATGTAAAACAGACTTAGTAACAAAATGAGTTTGATAGCCGATCAAGGCCATATGGAAGAGGTGGGTCCTGGGATTGTCTATGATGCGGTTGAGGTATTGTTCACCGTTTTCGTCGTCAAGAGTATACCTGATTTTTTCATCTACAACAGCTAAGTTAATTAGTTGCTTTAGTGGTTGATAAGCAAGATATTGTGCCTCGGCAATAGAAATGTCATTGCCGATGAGGATTGGAACGATTTTGCTGTTGAGTAATTCGGTGATTAATGGAATGAGGAAAGCAGGTTTTGTTTTTCTTACATTCCCGAGATCTGCAACCGCCAAGCTATCAAAAGGAAAGCTCATGGTATACAGGTGTTTTCTTACTTCGTTGGCTTCCACATCACCGACACCAACGATAGCGATTTTCACCCCCTGCAAATCAGGCATTTCATCATAGTATATTCTCAAAGATTTTCCCCATTGCCCCTTGGAGATCTTGGTAAAATCACTAAATTGCTGAAGTTTTAAAGGGCTTAACCAATTATCAAACATACGTTCCTTTTTTTGGCAAAGTTAAATATTAATCTTGCTAAAAAAAATAGCTTGTCTAATATCAAAAACTTAGTGTTTGTAAGAGGTTAAGTGTCTGAAAATCAGTAAATAATATTGATTTGTTACTTTTTAATCATATAAAAGTCTAATATAAAAGATATGCAAGAGTTACTTAAGGTTTATAAAGATAAAGCTCCGGAGATCATTTTTGAATGGAATGATGATCAGAGTGAGGCAAAAGGGTGGGTCGTCATAAACTCTTTAAGAAACGGTGCAGCAGGAGGTGGTACGCGGATGCGACTAGGGCTAAGTAGAGAAGAAGTAACTTCTTTGGCGAAGGTTATGGAAATTAAATTTTCTGTTTGTGGACCAGACATAGGAGGCGCCAAATCAGGGATCAATTTTGACCCACGCGATCCGAGGAGGGAGGAAGTATTAAAAAGATGGTATAAGGCCGTCTTTCCACTTTTGAAAAATTATTATGGAACAGGAGGGGACTTGAATGTCGATGAACTCAAGGATGTGATCCCAATTACGGAAGATATGGGACTATGGCATCCTCAAGAAGGAATTGTCAATGGGCATTTTAATGCTGCTAAAGGAGAAAAAATCAATATCATTGGCCAGCTGAGATATGGTTGTGCTAAGATTGTAGAAGACCCCGAATTTGTTCCAGATGGCCATAAGTATGCGGTAGCAGATATGATAACCGGTTACGGTGTAGCAGAATCTGTGAAACATTATTATCATATATACCGTAATAGTAAGCTGAATGGTAAAAAAGTTATTATTCAGGGATGGGGGAATGTTGCCTCGGCAGCTGCCACCTATTTAGCGAATATGGGAGCCAAAATTGTTGGCATCATAGACAAGGATTTTGGGCTTATTGAGCCAGAAGGTTTGTCCTTTGAAGAAGTGAAAAGATTGTTCGTTGAGAAAAAAGGAAATAAACTTCATTCAGATAAAATGTTGTCATTTGAAGAAGTTAATGAAAAGATTTGGTCTGTTGGAGCAGAAATTTTTATTCCAGGAGCAGCATCAAAGTTAGTTGCTCGTTCTCAAGTAGACACAATGATTGAAAATGGATTGGAGCTCTTCTCTTGCGGAGCAAATGTTCCTTTTGTTGATGATGGTGTTTTCTTTGGACCAACGGCGAAGTATACCGACTCCACGATAAGCGTTATTCCTGATTTTATAGCGAATTGTGGAATGGCGAGAGTTTTTGCCTATTTAATGGAAGCGGAGGTTGAGATGACGGATAAAGCCATATTTCATGATGTTTCAACAACAATTGAGAAGGCAATCTTGAAACTCTATGAAACGGATCCTTCAAATACCGGGATATCTTCTTTAGCATTAAATTTAGCGCTTAACAAACTGTTGAAAAATGTAAGTGTTTGATTTTCATAATTTATAAAAATCTGTTATATTTGGGATTATTCGAAATTCCCTCCCGTGAAGTCAAAATATTTAATTTATTTTCTTGAAAATATTTGTGACATAAAAAAAAAACAATACTTTTGTAGTTCATTTGTCTTTTATTAAGA
>CALLVY010000271.1 GCA_938015925.1 uncultured Saprospiraceae bacterium | reverse complement strand
CCAGTCGGATTCAAATTCTATTTTTAGGCCATCTATCGTATTGAGTTGTTCTCCTTTGTATTTTTCTTTTAAGCCTGCAAAAAGCCTATCGAGGTCGATTTCTGGGGTAAATTGAATCTTATTTTTGGAAATGGTATAATTAGGATATTGTCTTCTCAAGAAAGAAAGAGAGTTCTTGAAATTGACCAAATAAGACATTAAGAGTACAATACCAACCAAAGCATCCCGTCCATAATGCAATTCTGGATAAATGATCCCTCCATTACCTTCTCCACCAATAACGGCATTGACTTCCTTCATTTTAGTAACCACATTCACTTCTCCTACGGCTGAGGCAAAATATTCGCCACCATGTTTGTGGGTAACATCTTTGAGCGCACGAGTAGAGGAGAGGTTAGAAACGGTTGCTCCTTTTTTATGCTGTAAAATATAGTCAGAAACAGCTACCAAGGTATATTCTTCTCCAAACATTTCTCCATCTTCACAAACCAAAGCCAGGCGATCTACATCTGGATCAACTGCAATTCCTAGATCTGCTTTATGAAATAAAACAGCACTGGAAAGCTTGCTTAGGTTTTCTGGAAGGGGTTCTGGATTGTGGGCAAAATAACCACTGAGATCATCATTGATAGCGATGACTTCACATCCTAGTTGTTCCATAAGTGGGACAATAGAAATAGAACCGGTAGAATTAATACAATCGACGACCACTTTAAACTTTCTCTCTTTGATCTGCTCTGGCTTGCAAAGCTCCAGCGCTAATATAGCGTCGATGTGTTTTTGAATATAGGTGTCGTTCTTTTCGTAAGCCCCCAGGTCATCTACTGTAGAATAGGTGATATTTCCTGCTGCGATTCGGTCTAAAACATTTTTACCATCTGCCGCAGAAATAAATTCTCCTTTTTGATTTAGAAGTTTTAGCGCATTCCATTGCTTGGGATTATGGCTGGCGGTTAAGATGATTCCTCCACCTGCTTTTTCCATCGCCACGGCCATTTCAACCGTCGGCGTTGTAGAAAGGCCTAGATCAATAATGGATATACCCATCGCACGCAAAGTGTTGACAACGAGTCCGTTAACAATCTCGCCGGACACCCGAGCGTCGCGACCGATGATTACTTTGGAGATTCCAGATGTCTCTTTTACCCAACTACCGTAGGCTGCTGTACATTCCACTATATCCTGAGGCGTTAGATTTTCGCCTGCTGCACCACCAATGGTACCTCTGATTCCCGAAATTGATTTAATCAATGCCAAATTAAAAGACGTTTAAAAATGGGTAAAAAAATGCGTGTAATTGGTTGAAATCAGATCTGTGAAAGGCAATTTTGCTGCTTTTATTAGAAATAAGCTGCTTTAAAACCAATCCCATAATTTTGATCCTGATCTAGATGCAAAAATAGGAAAATAATTGGGAGCAAAGACTAATTTCCCCTTGAATAAGTCGGAATAAAATTAATTTTTTTGCCTAGGATGACCCTTGAAAGGATCGCTTATCTATCTGTTTTACTTTTTCAAATAGAGGAAGGGAGAGATTCTAATTCCTAATCTGTGTTAGATGGTCAATTTAAAGGAGTATTTGTAGGTATAATTTTTTTTGACCACCTAATCAAAAGAATTCTTTCATCTGGTGAAATCCTCTTTAAGGATAGCTATATTTGTGGCTTTTCTTCAAGAAAACTATAGGAATGGGGGATCTTGTTCAAATAGATGTATGGCTTTTTCATTTGATCAATGTAGATTGGCAAAATGATTGGCTGGATCAATTGATGCCTATTTGGAGGAATAAATACTTTTGGGGGCCTTTATACCTGTTCCTGATCAGCTTCGTATTGATCAATTATCCCAAAAAAGGATGGATTTGGCTATTGGCTTTGATGCTTTGCATCACTCTGGGAGATACCGTAAGTAGCAAAATTATAAAAAAGAGTGTCAAAAGATTGCGCCCCTGTCATTCGACTAATTTTCAACCAGATTATCACTTGGGAGTAGTTTGTGGAAGTGGGTATAGTTTTCCAAGTTCTCATGCCACCAACCATTTTGCTGTTGCTTTGTTTATAATTTTGACCTTGGGAACTTCCTTTAAATGGATAAGAATTCCTTTGTTCCTTTGGGCTGCTAGTATCGCTTATGGACAGGTCTACGTAGGTGTACATTATCCTTTTGATGTACTTTTTGGGACGCTTTTAGGAATTGGAATTGGCACCTTGGTCGCCTTTCTTTTTTTGTCTTATCTAAAGAAAAGGGAGCTGAGTTGGGGGTGAGTATGGTTTTGAAAACTAATGCATTCAATTATTTAGCGATACCATTTGGCTCGGCATTTTTTAGCACTATAGAGAAGCAGGAGGTTTGCAGATAGAATAAGCGCTTCCTTATTATTTCAGGAAAAAGTAATACACTAGATGTCTTTTTGGCAATATTTCAGTCTTTTTATTTCAGTGATTGTAGGTGGAGGGATAGCCTTCTATCTGCGTCGTCAGAGTGCGGCCTATTTGACTTTGGTTCTGTCTTTTAGCGGAGCCTATATTTTGGGAATCACCGTTCTGCATTTATTGCCATCGGTATTTAAAGGAGGAGAGGAGCAAGTGGGCTTGTGGATTCTGGCTGGATTTTTTGTCCAATTGTTTTTAGAGCAGCTAAGTAGTGGGGTAGAACATGGTCATATTCATGCCCATCAACAAGCCAAGCCTGGCTTTGCCTTGCAAATTATGTTAGGGCTTTGTATCCATGCTTTTATGGAGGGAATGCCACTTGGCAATTATCAGGAATTTCACCAAGCCGTACATGGACATGTACACGATTCAGATCCTTTACTGGCCGGAATCATTCTACACAAAGCACCAGCTGCTTTTGCCTTGGTCTTATTGCTATTATTATCTGGGTTTAGAAATGTGTTTGTGTTTTCCTGTCTGATTTTCTTTGCTTTAATGTCTCCTCTAGGCGCTGCAACTTCCGATTATTTATACAGCATTGGTGTCTTAAAACCAGAATACCTCAAGGTTATTGTGGCAATTGTCATCGGTTCCTTTTTGCATATTGCTACCACCATTCTTTTTGAAGTGGATGATTCCAATCATCACAAAATTTCCTGGAAAAAATTTATTGCGATAATAATCGGGATTGGCGTCGCAATAGCTACTATGGGGCACTAATTAATGTAAAGCATTGATTACTAGACCTTAAGGAGCTTATTGTTTGGCTTTATGTGCCGAATTAAAAGGATTTTTCTCAGATTCCTATCTTTTTTTTAAAATAATACCAACTCATACAACCTATTCCCTTTACCAAAACTCTTTAATGCGAACTTTGGTAAAAACACCCTGATGCCTTACATTGGACGAATGATCGAATCAGAACTCATTGAATCGTGCATAGCGAATGATCGCTTGGCTCAAAAAGAGCTTTATGATCGCTATAAAAAAGCGATGTATACCGTGGCTTATCGGATAACCGGTGAGTATGATCTGGCTAATGATGTCCTACAGGATGCTTTTATCAATATTTTTAGAGCCTTACCGAAGTTTAGACGAGAATCAACTCTGGGTGCATGGATAAAAACCATCGTGGTAAGAGCCGCCTTAAAGAAAATCAAGAAAAAACCTAAGGAAGAAAGCTTGGAAGATTACCATACTGGCCATTTGGTCGATTGGGGAGATCATCTACAGGCGGAATATTTAGAACAAGCGATTTTAGCTTTGCCGGAAGGTTACCGATCGGTTTTTGTTTTGATAGAAGTAGAAGGTTATTCCCATAAAGAAGTCGGAGATATGCTCGGAATTTCAACAGGAACTTCCAAGTCACAGTTGTTTTACGCCAAGCGTAAACTCCGCGATATGTTGGATCGGTATTAATAATAAAATTTAACTCACCATAAAGTGAAAGAAAAGAATAGAGAAACTTTGCTTCGTGCCCTCGGCCAATTGCCCGATCATACTCCACCTGATCAGGTGTGGGAGATGGTGCAATTTAAGCTGGATGAGCGAGAAGCGGAGCAACCGCTTCGGCAGGCTATTCGAAATCTACCAGACCACGAACCTCCAGCTTCGCTTTGGGAAAATATTCAGGAAGCTGTAAATGAAGAGAATACAGAAGCACCGCTTCACAAAGCCATCTCAGAATTGCCTGCTTATGATCCACCAAACTTCGTTTGGGAAGCTATCGAAGCGGAATTGGAAGAAAGCCCGAAACAAGTAGGGGCTGAGAGAAGTATAAAAGTAATCCCACTTTGGCGACGACCTGCTATTGCAGCTGGTTTTACCGCTCTGATCTGTGCGATGGCTTGGTTGTTTTTTGCACCTAGTGATGCCGAGAAAATCAGTATAGCGTATAGTACTGTAGAAATGAGTACCGATTTTGATGATAAGGAAGAACGGAGAGATGAAGAAGCTTTTGAATTGGTAATGAATGAGTTTAATCACCAACTGGCAATGGGAAATGATCCTTATTTGGAGGAGCTGAAAGGGGAGTTGGATGATTTGGATTTGGCCAAAAAACAATTGGAAAAAGTGATTGGAGCTTATGGCGATGACGAAGAATTGGTACAGCAAATTACGAGAATAGAACACGAAAGAAGTGCCGTTTTAAAAGAAATGGTCGATAAAATATAGGGCATTGGCAAATTTCATACAAACTCTAATTAAAACCGAGTCACAGTGCTAAAAACAGTATTTAATAATTCTAGCTTTTTCCTTTTTGTTTTGGCTTTCACCATTGTAGGGAAGCTTTCTGCTCAGGAGACGATGCAAGTCGTTACCAAGAGTATCGAAAAGAGTTTGCCCTATGGAATCGGTACAGAAATTTCTATCGAAGGAGAAAAAGCGGATATTTTTCTCTCGAGTTGGGATCGAAATAAGATCGCCATTTACTTGGACTTAACTGCCCGACACGAAGACAAGGCCGTTGCTGAAAAAGATTTGAAAAGAATCAAATATGAAGTTGAACAGCAGGGAGAGAAAATTTTGATTCGAAATTTTATTGATAAACCAGAGGGCGTAGAAAAACCTGCCTCCAGCCTTAAAGCGAAATACACGATCATTTTGCCAAAAAACTGTCCCGTCAATTTATCTAATTTCTTTGGCTCTGCAGCGGTAAGTGAATTGGAAAATGCCCTAGTGATCAATAGTGAATTTTGTAAATTAGATTTGAAAAACCTGGACGGCGATATTTCTATCAGTACCCGTTTTGGTGACATTTCTGGAACCAGTATTTCAGGAAATGTATTGATCTTCTCTAATCGGTCGAATATCGATTTGGCGGATATAGAAGGTGTGTTTAAAATCAAATCTCGATACGGAAAAATTGATATTGATGCTGAACCTCAAAAAGTAGATTTGGAAATCGATGCCGTAAAAACGGATGTCAATTTTCTTCATGCACCTCCGGGATTCTTTAGTTTTTTCCTGACGGCTGAAAATGGAAATATCGTAACGCCACAAGAATTGGGTTTTTTAATGACCCAGCTTTCCGCTAATAATCTACAAGCAGTTTATAACCCCGGAACCCAACAATCCAATATCAAAATTCAAACGACTTTTGGGAATATTGTGATCGGTCCACCTAGGACTTATTAAGGCGTAGAGGGAAGGAATTCCTCTTTATGGAATGCCCTTATTAGTGCCTGTAAAAATTGATTTTCATTCATACACCGAGTTATAGTTTAATTATTAATGACATTGCCCGAAATTGGTTAACTACCAATTTCGGTTTTTTTTTTGACTAAATTTCTTTGGTAAAAGTGTCTGGAAAAATACAATGGAAGAATAAAATCATTCCAAAAAGTAGACAGACTTGTCTATTGTGAAAATTATCCTTACTTTTGTCCAATGAAAGTTTCAGCTACCAAGCAAAATATTATTGAAACGGCGGCTTCTTTGTTCTATTCCAACGGTTATAACCTGACTGGAATCAACGAAATTATTGCAGAAGCAGGAATTGCGAAAGCAACCTTATACAATCATTTCAAATCGAAAGAAGACATTTGTATCGCCTTTTTGCAATATAAAAACGAGATTTTTATTCAAGAAATTGAAAGTTTTTGCAAGTCCAAGAAAAGAGGGAAGGGGCAAGTGCTTGCAGTATTCGATTTCCTTTCTTCCTTTTTTCAAGAAGATGACTTTAATGGTTGTTGGTGTTTAAGAACTGTTTCCGAAATTCCTAAAGACAACAAAAGAATTCGCTCTGAAATACAAAAACAAAAAGGCGATCTTCTGGAATTAATCAATCGACTCATTGGAGATAATCTTTCTGAAATGTCTGATAAACAAAGCTTGCTTTTGTCAAAGCAAATCTATCTGTTGTACGAAAGTGCTATTGCTGAAAGTTATCTTCACCAGGAAAAATGGCCTATAGAAACAGCCAAATTACTGGCGCAAAAAATAATTTAATTTTTTTTCACTCAATTTAGACAGACTTGTCTGTCTATTTTATATAAAATTTACAAATATGAATTTCAAAGGTAAAACAGGAATTATTATCGGTGGTACAAGTGGTATTGGAAAAGCAACGACCGAACAATTATTACAAGAAGGAGCGATCGTCCATATCATTGGCCGAAATATCCAGAAAATAGCGGATCACGAAAACCTTCACAAGCATAAGATTGACATTACCAGTTCGGATGATATCAATCTCTTAATTTCTAAAATTGCTACTTTCCAAGACCTGGATTATCTCGTCAATGCTTCTGGAATTTTTGGACCCAAACCATTTTTGGATCACACGGTAGAAGATTATGATTCTTATCAGGATTTGAACAGAGGTTTTTTCTTTATCACTCAGGCGGTCGCCAAAAAGATGAAAGACACCAAAGGTGGATCTATCGTGAATGTCGGATCGATGTGGGCTAAGCAGGCGGTGAAAGCGACTCCTTCTTCTGCTTATTCTATGCAGAAAGCAGGCTTGCATTCTTTGACTCAGCATTTAGCGATGGAACTGGCCGATCACAATATTCGGGTCAATGCGGTTTCTCCTGCGGTAGTGAATACTCCCGTGTACCACGGTGTTTTTGGTGGAAAAGAGGAAGCGGAAAAAGCCTTGGTTGGTTTTAATGGTTTTCATCCAATTGGTAGAAATGGGGAAGCCAATGATATTGCAAATAGTATTTTGTTTTTACTTTCTGATAAGTCCTCTTGGGTAACGGGGGCTATTTGGGATATCGATGGTGGGGTGACTGCCGGGAGGAATTAATACTTGAGAAAAATGAGACTCGCTATCGCTCGTTCGGAGTTAATCTTCCTTGTCTCCCTCGGCTCGCTATAGCTCGCTCGGGAGGACAATGGAGGCTTCGTTCGCTGGGGAGGACAATGGAGGCTTCGTTCGCTCAAGCCGCTTATCAAGCTTGATTCCCTATCAACCCATTTTAGTCCCCCTTGTCCTTCCGAGCGAGCCCAAGCGAGCCGAGGAAGACAAGGATTGTTTTACCACAATTTCGACCGTAGCGGAGAAATCTCTTCACGGACTCGCTTCGCTCAGATATCTGAAGCAGAAGTTATGCTCTCAAAAAAAGCATAAAAAAAGACAGCGCCTAAGCGCTGCCTCGTTCAAATGGGATTAATGTATGTTTGTGTTGTTAGAGTGTATGAGAGGGTGTTCTCATTTTGTGTGTCCCATTTCCATTACTTTACCATTAACCACAAGTGGTTTTTGGCCATTAAGTAATTGATATTCTTCTCCATTATCATCTACATAGAAGATTTGGATTTCGTAATTTTTTGCTTCTTTTTGGAAATTGTTGTAGTGAACGGTTTCTACCAAATTACCATCGAATTTAAAAGAAACTCCCTTGCTGTCAAGTGTTGAATTAGGGAAGTTTGGATTGCTTTCGATGTAGGTTAAAACTTCATGTGTTTCAGAATTGACAATCTTCATGATGAAGTTTTCATCTAATAAAGTCTGAGGATCAGCATTGATCAATCTAAAATTAACGATGGTGTATTTCCAACCTTTTCCATTGCGGATTCTGTTGATTGGGTGATTGTATCGTTTTTTTCTGGCGATGACATTAATGAATTCTACTTTGGTGTCATTGGCGATACTTGCAATTCTACGGAAGCGCGCTTCGCTTACCTGGCGATCCAATAATTCTGCTTCTGTTTGCTTTTGCAAATCCTGGATCTTTTCTTTTTGTACATTGAGTCCTTCCATTTGTTGACGGACCAACGTTTTTTCATTTTCCAATTCAGCAATGCGTTGCTTGTCTATTTGCCCGTTGCGGGTAATATTGGCAATCTCTGTTTTTAATTGGGTATAGCTAGCCTTCATTTCTTTAAGCTGCTTTTCAAAGGAGTACAATTGTTTTTTCTGTTTGCCTACTTTGCCTTCCAATTTTTTGATAGTTGATTTCAGAGAAGAAACCTTTTCTTTCAATTTTGCTACTTGATTTTCCAACTCATGGTTTTCTTCAAGTAGGGTTTGATTTTCTGCAACCGTAGTCGCTAGATTTTCTTCTAAAAAATCAATTTCTTCTTCTTGGGTAGTAATGGTTTTTTCTTGACCCTGAATTTTATTGTTTTGATTGACCCCTACGGCCAATAATCCAACGAAACAGGCAGTACCAAGGATTCCAACGATTATTTTGGTCATGTCGAAAGTATTTACGTGATTTAAAAAGTTTGTTTATTCTTGAAATTCTATCGAGTAATGAAGGCCATCTTTATTACGGCCCACTTTGATCGTAAAAAATTCTGCTAAGCCAGCCTCCGCTAAGGCTGTTTTGGATTGCGGTTTTCCATGAAAGGAGTAAATGCTTTCTCCATTGGCCTTACTAGAAGCCACCAGCTGTAAAGAGGTGTAGTAGGTTTCCAATTCATTTTCTGCGAACAAAACTTCAAGGGCATCTCGCATGGCATTGCCACTAGATTGCTCGATGGCTACAGATTTGTAGCGTTTGTTCGTACTTGAAATGGATTTTGGGGATAGGGTAGCGGGGATCGATCCCATGGTACCTTTTAGTACGACCATGTTGATCGGATCGGAATGTTGTTGGCACCCGGATAAGATCAGAAAAAAGATCACCAGGAGCGTATTCATGGGTGGAACTGCTCTCATAATTTAATGGCTGTTGTATTTGTGTGTGCTGCTAAACTTTCGTTTAGACATATTACAATAACTCAAATATTATTCCATTCTGTAATATGTATCAAAATATTTCATTTTTTAACATTTGAAAATATAATAATATGATTAGGCTTGATGTACAGGTGTTTAAATATGTAAAGGAAGGGTGGTTTTACTAGAGGGAACGGTCGTTTGGGAACGATTTTGGGAGTAAAATTTATTTTTTTGTTCTAAATTTTGATCTTCCCGGATTAGCTGAAAATCAAAATAATTAAAAGCTTAAAATTATCTTAAGCGGTACACTGGAAAAACTTATCTTTGGTCAGCATTTGCAAAACAAACCCCATTGGTAACGCTTTTAAGTAATGTAGTATGTTGAAACAAACAACCCGCCATATCATGATGGTTCGTCCAGCCAACTTTGGCTTTAATGAAGAAACGGCTGGCAATAATGCATTCCAAACTAAAGATGATTCTCAAGATGTAAAAGAGATTCAAGCTTTGGCTATTCGGGAATTTGATGCGATGGTGGCGAAGCTAACCGGACATGGAATAGAAATAACGGTCATGGAGGATAGCCAAGACCCCGCCAAGCCAGATGCTATATTTCCAAATAACTGGGTGACGACGCATCCTAGTGGTGTACTGATTACTTATCCGATGTACGCACCCGTTCGACGATTGGAACGAAGTCACCGGATCATCAGTAAGTTAGAAGAGCAATTTGAAGTTCAGGCTTCATTTGATTTTTCTCATTATGAGGATGAAGAACGATTCCTGGAAGGTACTGGAAGTATGATTTTAGATCGAGTCAATAAATTAGCTTATGCTTGTCTAAGTCCGCGAACAGATGCGGGAATCATGGACAAGTTTTGCCGTTTGACGGGGTATAAAAAAGTTGTTTTTCGCTCGGTAGATGAAAAAGGCCAGGATATTTATCATACCAATGTTATGATGGCAATGGGCGATCGGTTTGTGGTCATTTGTATGGATACCATAAAGGATCAGCGAGAAGCTGCATTATTGGCACATCATTTTGAAGTAACCAACAAGGAGATCATCAATATTAGTTTGGAGCAAATGCATGAATTTGCTGGGAATATGCTACAAGTTTCTAATAGGGAAGGGCAGACTTTTTTGGTGATGTCAGAATGTGCTTATCGTTCGCTTACGGATCGTCAGATTCGACAAATAGAAAGTTTGACTCACATCATTTACAGCCCAATACCAACGATAGAAAAGTATGGAGGAGGAAGTGTACGTTGTATGATGGCAGAGTTGTTTTTGGAAAAACGTTAAACGATTGGTAGGTACTTTTTGGTTTTCTAAGAAGGTCAGCTGTTTAGCCTAACTATTTCAATCCATTTGCTGGTACTGGAATTTAATTTTCTGTCGAATGGTTTTCTTTAGCCTTTTTTCATAAGAATCCATTGTATCCATTTCGTCCAAAAGTTCTTTTAGTTTCTCTTTACTAGCAATAGCATTTTCTGTCAATGCTAAATATCGGGCATATTCCAAACGATGTTCGTAATTAGAAAAGCGCCTGTCCATTGCCTTAAAATGATGCTCCGCATCCTCTATATTTCCAGTCTCATAATACGACCAGGCCAATGCGATTCGTTCTTCTGAATTAGCAAAGCCTTTATCTTCTTTTAGCAAAACTCCATATTCAATAGCAGTCTGGTAATCTTTGTTGAGGTAGCTCGTCTCCATGATTTTGCTTAAAACCTTTGGATCATCTTCATGCAAGCCATGCAGACAGGATCTATACAATTCCAAAGCTCGACTATAGTTGCTGGCGATGACGTGTTCGTCTGCGAGTAAGATTTTGTTGGCGACCGTATCGGAGTAACTGAGCTGCTTTTCCAGTTTGTCAATCTTATAATTAGAAACAAAGGCCGTTTTGACTTCTTCGGTCAGGTTATCAATGTTTCTTCGATTGTAAAAGGTATGGTAAAGGTAAAACAGGCTGCCGATAAATGGGAAGAAGATGATGATCCAATACCACTTTTGCTCCGGTTTGGTGGTGTAAGCATGGTAGAGGCAAAACATTTGCAATAGAAATATTGGGGAATAGAACCGTATCATTTTTTGTTGTTGTCTTTGACGAAGTACTAATATACGGAATTATTGTTTTCCTCGGCTTGCTTTGCTCGCTAGGAAGGACAATTATTCCTGAAGGAAGGAGGAGTTTAGTTTGGGAATTAAGAAGAAGGAAAGGCTTGGTTCGTCAACACTCGTTGAGCTGCTGAGATGAGCTATTGCTTCGCTGGATTAAAACCATAGGGGCAATGGCGGCATCCATTTTTACAACAATAGCCTTTTTTCAGGTGAAAGTGCTGAGTAAAAACGAATTTACCATCCTCTAAATAATAATCCAGACCCTCGACAAGTGGAAGATCTGGATTATCATTGCGATTAATTTTTTTCAAATTTGCTAGTTAAGAAGTGACGAGTTTAAATTGAGGAAAACGGTATTGAACCAATTCAAAACTACCAAAAAGAACGCCCACAAAAAACAAATCACCCAAGAGCGTATTTCCAAAGAAAGGAATTCCCGCTCCATAAGCCATCAAGAGGCCAGAAAAAGAAGCTGGATAAAGCTCAGGCATGGCCAGGAAAGCAGCAAAGTTGGTAATCAAAAAGAACACAACAGAGCCCAAGATACTGGCGCCCACTAAGCGAGATGGTTTTACTTTTTTCAAGATTTGGAAACCTAAGAGGATGATTAGGCCAAAAGCCAGATAAACCCAAAGATTACCTACCCACTGGAAAGAATCGTAATAGGCTGCATAAAGAACATTGTTTAATACCAGGTTGCTTAAGAAAAGCGCGGCGAAAGGGATGATAAAGGCCCAATGCTTTTTAGTAAAGTAAGCTGCTCCGAATAATCCAATGGCTGCAATTGGGCTAAAATTGGGAGGCATAAAAAAGCGCGTAGAAGCGGCAATAAGAATAAACAATGCGATGATTCCGAAACGAAGGTTTATATTCTTCTTTGACATTTGATGCTAGTATTATTATTATAAAGCCAATCTTCGATTTATCACCAAATCTCCTTTTGGTCGATTTAGGTCGAAGTGTTTAATTCCTTCCGCAAAATTAAACTAATTTGGAACACTGTCAAAATTAGCAAGGTGGAAATAAATAAGAGCTTTTAACTATTGCCTATTTTTAGAGCTTCTTTCCTTGTTTTTTCTTACTTATTGGGAAAATGACCTTATTTTGCCGCCAAAATTCTGAGAAGCGTCTAAAATGGAATTTATGCTTAACAATCCTAATATTCTCCAAGCAAATAGGACACACCTACCTGCGATTATGGATATTTTTCGATTATGTACAGATGATATGCTGGCTAAGGGAATTGGCCAATGGCATTATGATTATCCCAAAAAGGAGCAGGTAGAAAAGGACATTGCAAAGGAGCAGGTCTTTGTTTGGGAAAAGAATGCAGAAATATTAGGAACCATCACGCTCAATGAAGAGCAAAGCGAAGAATACCAGGCTATTGAATGGGAATTTAAGGAGGGCAATGTTTTGGTGATTCATCGACTTGCGGTATCCCCTAAAGCGCAGGGACAGCGGGTGGGCTACCAGCTTTGTCAATTTGCGGAGCTTTTTGCCCAACAAAATCAATATGCTCTGATTCGCCTCGATGCCTATCAAGGAAATTTAGCTTCTAATCGCTTGTATGAAAAATTGGATTATCATTTGGCCAAAGGTGTTTGTTGGTTTCATGATAATGAACTGCCTTTTAATTGCTGGGAGAAAAAAATGGATCGCGGCGAAATCTAATCCCCTTGTTTTCCCTTTTTTCTCCCAGCTTCCAATTCTAATGTTTCACCCATTTCAAAATCTGAACCCCTTCTTCCACTACGATCCGAATCATATAAGTTCCCTTAGCCTGATCGGACAAGTCAAAAACCTGACGTTCTAAATATTGCATTTGATCAAATTGATAAGCTTTTATCAATTTTCCATCTACCGTTTGAATTTCGAGATTAAGTGCTCCTTTGTATGGACTACTATTGATCTGGAAAAGACCTGTGGACGGATTAGGATATAATTTGAAATTGGAGAGGCGATTTAGGTTTTGCGTTGGCGAAGCCAAAGAAGCATTGGTACGAGAAATCATATGACCTCGAACCTGATATTGAGGATTAAAACCATCGTCACAGTTTTCGCAAGTTACTCCGGTCACACAGTCAGGGTGGCTAGGGTGGCAAAGATCCATATAGCTTTCCTGAAAAATATAAGAAAGGCCAATGTCTTTTTGTGCAATAAAATTGGTGAAATCATACTCGTAAGTTTTGCCAATAGCTCCTGGGCACCATCCGGCGCGATTGTTTTCCCAAGTCCCCATTTGTCCGGTACAGCCATCAGGATTTGGATTGCAATCCATCCACAAGTCTTGTTCAAAAGTAGATGCATTATCCACTTTTATTTGGTGTTTGGCGCGGAAAAACTCTGCGGCATTCAGGGAGTTCGTAGGTCCCCAGCCATGTCCTGTTGTTACCAATACCATTTTGACCTCTTCTGCATCTTCTGCAAAAGTATAGGAGAGGGTGTCCAAAGGTTGAAGATTGGCATAATTACCAAAAGGATAATTTCCTTCCCAAAGCACATCTACTTTGGAGTAGAGGTATTCGGGAGTTCCCGATTCATAATTTATTTTAAAACTAACATTCCAACCTCCAGTACCCCAAGTACCAATAAATACTCTGATCTCTGCTTCTCCTTGCAATAAGGAAGCATAATCGGTAAGGTCAACTTTGTGGCTACAACCAACTCCAAAAGGAGTGATGTACCGAACAAATTCCACCCAATTGCCATTCGGTGCTTTTATCTGGATGTAGGCAAGGCGATCCCAATCATCACAGCCAGCGGGAGTATTTGGACATTCAATATCCAGATCACCAATGATTAGATCATAAGTCCCGATAAATTGCGGGAGTTGATAGGTTCCGATAAAATCTCTACCGGCATTATTAAAGTCTATCAAATCTTTAGAGAAAGTCTGAACCGCGCGATCTGAGCCAGGTTGGGCGACAGTGATGGTTCTTTCCACTTCCGTCGTTTCCCCATTCGATGCAGTTGCAATTATTTTGATATTAAAATCTCCATAATTAGGTGGCAACCACCAGAAGACATAGGCTCCATTTTCATAAACACCCGCATGTGGCGTATTGTCAATCACAAAATCAATTCCAGTGATGTTCATCAAGTCTGGGTGCTCGATAGTCGCAGAAGCGTATAAAGGATACCCATTTAGGCTTTTGGTTTCTATTGGAAAAGCTTCCGTTAGTCGGGTGCGAATGTTGGGAGAATAATTGGCAGGATTTATTAGGTCAAATACTCTAAAAGCTTCGGTTGGGTAATAATCATCATTGCCTTCCTGGAAAGCTCTGACCACCACTGGCCCTTCTTGATTGCCAGGGCTAAGCATGTCGCCGGTGATCGTCGCAGAACCGGAAACCACTTCGTATTGAACCGGTTGCCCAGAGCTTACGGTACTCCAAAGTTGAAAGGTTGGATCAGTGGTTAATGATTTTTTGATGGGAGAGAAATTGATGTGCTGATTGGCTTCGCCAGTAGGTCCACAAGGATCTTCTAGTACGGTCAATTCTGCAATCAATAATCGGTTGATATTGTTTCCCGCATCAAAATTAGAAAAGGCTGCGAGTCGCAAATAGCGGGCATCGATGGCGCCGAAGTTGATGATCTTTTCTGCCTGATCATCAACAGAAATATAAGGAATTGCTCCTTTGGCTTGTACGGGACCCCAGTTCGTTCCATCCATACTCAGGTAGATTTCATAGTCGAACAATTTACCATTCTTGTTATCGGCAGGAGGCAATACTTTGACTTGACTTACCGAATAGGTTTGACCCAGATCAATCATCAATTGATGCGGAAAAGGATCATTGCCATTGGTGCGCCAATAGGTCAATGGATCACCATCTAAAGCTCTACTTGCTACGTGGACGGCATCTTGGCTTCCAACTTCTGTAATGACAAAATCGGTAGAAGGAATGACTTTAAAATCGCATTGAGCTGCAAGGCTAAAAGTGCAGAGAAATGCCAAAAGAAAAGTAAAGGGGGATTTCATGATGTTTATGTTGTATAGGTTCACAAAGATTTAATTTTGCTTAAAATTTTCTATATCGTATAGAGACCGAAGGTTTCTACAAAAGAGATTAAATTTAAACGTTCTATTATATCGGAATTGGGAGAGTATCAGGATAAAAACAATACTTGCCTAACCAATAAGGTCGAAGCATTTTGATCGATAAATTAAGGCTTGTCGGGGAAGGAGAGACTAGAATTGGAAAGAATACCAAACCAGCACTTCTTCAATGATCATTTTTCTAGCCTGGAACTCCTTCATTTGATCAAATAATTCGCTAATTTACAGTAATTTTTCGTTAGTCTTTAATGATTTTAGCAATAGTAATTCATTGACCATTCGAAATCTTCTTTTTTTACCTCAAAAACGAATTATGAAAAACTTCCTTTTTTTCTTTTTCCTGGTGTTCAGTCTTTCTGCTTGTCAGGATCGCTCCGGTTTTGGAATGCTTTCAGATAACAGTGCCGCTGACCAATCCGGTTATGACTGGGAATCTGAAACGATCGAAGAATCAAACCAAGCTGCGCCCACCGCCAGTTCAAAAGAAAGTGATGATCGACAATCGAATAATACTGCTCCAAAAGAACGTAAAATCATCAAAACAGCGGAAATTCGCGCGGAAGTAAAAGACCTCAAAAAAAGCTCCGCTTCCGTTGAAGCCAAAATCAAAAAATACCGTGGGTTTATCGGTAATGTCAATTACCAAAATGGGTATAATCAGATGGAGGCCAATTTTTCCATTCGCGTTCCACACGACCAATTTGATGCTTTACTCAATGATCTGGGAGAAGAGGCACTTTATTTGGAGTATAAAAACATCAGATCTCAAGATGTAACGGAAGAATACCTTGATTTGGAAACCCGCCTCAATACCAAGAAAACCGTACGAGATCGATATATCGAAGTCTTAAAGAATAGAGCAAAGACCGTTGAAGAAATTTTGATGGCAGAAGATAAAATCAGAGTCATTCAGGAAGAAATTGAATCCAAAGAAGGGCGTTTAAATTTTCTAAAAAATCAAGTTTCTCTAAGCACCATACACCTGAACCTTTATCAAAATGTAAGTGGTCCTACTGCGCAGCAACCTAATTTCTTCCACAAGATCGGAAGGGCATTTGGGGAAGGTTGGGAAACCTTTTTGAATATCCTGATTGGATTGGTCAATATTTGGCCAATTGTCTTGATCTTATGCCTCTTAATTTACCTGTTCAGACGTTTTTGGAGTAGTAGGAAGAAGTAAAATTCTTTTATTCCAAATTAAACAACCGAGCCCCAGCGCTGTTCTTATTGAAAAGCAGAAGACGAATTCCCTTTTTTTTAATTCTGAATGCGTCTTTCTTAGTATTTTACAATGAAATTGCTTTGAGCACTCAAGCGCTCAAAAATATCTTTTTTGTAAAAGATGTCGAAATGATTTTTTTAGTAAAAAACGAAACCCTATTTACGGCTAAGTACCAAGCATCAACCCAATATAAAATGAAGAAAGTATTTTACCATAACTACCTATTTCTTGCCCTCCTTTTTTCTTGCTTTTCTTTTGCCACTTCCTTAGACGCTCAATTGTCTTTTTCAGATAGAAGTGACTTGCTCAACCCTGGTGATTATCACAGTGGTATTTCCGTAGGCATTTCGGATATGAATGGCGATGGATTTGATGATATTGTCCGATTGTCGGAAGGACGGATTTTATTTATCGAATTTCAAAAGAAAGATGGTACAGGTTTCGAAACTTTAGAGGTCGGACCAGTAAGTAATTCTAGTCAATGGACCTTGAGTATTGCGGATGTAGACAATAATGGTTTTAATGATATAATGACTGCCGGATACAGCGATGGAGTGAAGTTAGTCATGGCCGATGCTACAGGAGATTCTTATTCTTCGAGTCTTTATCCAGGGACTGCCTTTTTTGCACAAGGATCTAATTTCGTAGACATCAACAATGATGGTTGGGTGGATGCTTTTGTTTGTGATGATGATGCAGAAAGTAAAATCTGGTTAAACGATAAGCTAGGCAAAATGCTGGAAGCGAATGAAACGATTGATATGGCAACCGTTCCTTCTTCCGATAACTCCGGAAATTATGGTTCGGTATGGACGGATTTTGATAATGATGGTGATTTGGATTTATACATCGCTAAATGTCGTCAAAGTGCGAATAGCTCAACCGACCCTCGAAGAATTAATACTTTATATGTCAATGATGGAAACAATAATTTCACAGAAAGAGCGGAAGAATATGGATTAAAAATTGGTGCTCAATCCTGGACTGCTGAATTTCAAGATATTGATAATGATGGCGATTTTGATTGTTTTATTACCAATCATGATTCTAGAAGTCAAATGTTCAGAAATGATGGCACTGGCCATTTTACAGATATTTCACTTAGTTCAGGAATGGATATTTTAGACCTTCCTTTGCAGGGTTTGATGCGGGATTTCGATAATGATGGATATGTAGATATTATCGTCGCTGGATCAACTTCTTATTATTATAGAAACAATGGAGATAATTCCTTCTATAAAGTTGGTGAAAAAATGTTTGGGGAATTAGAAATGCACTCTTATGGAATTGGAGATCTCAATCACGATGGCTTTCTTGATGTTTATGGTACCTATGCCGTAGGATTTACAGAGCCTTCCAATAAAGATGATTTGTTGTGGCTCAATGATGGCAATGATAATAATTACCTCGCAGTAAATCTTAAAGGAGTAGAAAGCAATCGCAATGGAATCGGAGCAAGACTAGAAATTTATGGAGACTGGGGAATACAAATCAGAGAAGTAAGAGCTGGCGAAAGTTATGGTATTCACAATACTTTTTCTCAACACTTTGGTTTGGGTACCGCTACTTCCATTGATTCCCTGATCATAAAATGGCCTTCTGGAATTCGGGATAAAATTGAAGATGTTCCAGGCAATCAATTTATTACGATTGAAGAAGGTGGATGTGTTTCGCCAAACAGCAATATAACACTAGATGGAGAATTGTCTTTTTGTAGTGGAGATAGTTTAGTTATTTCTGCTCCCGCTGGTTATACTTACCTTTGGTCCAATGGTGCTTCAACTCCCTCTATCACCGTTTATGATTCAGGAAGCTATAATGTAAGCGTAAGTGATGCCAATAATTGTGAAGGTATTTCTCAAACCATCATGGTGTCTGTTGACCCGGTACAAATTCCAGAAATCACTTTAGAAGGAGAATCCGAATTCTGTCCGGGCTCTTCCGTCTTTCTGACGAGTACCATCGCCGATTCTTATATCTGGTCTTCTGGAGAAAGTAGTCAGGAGATAGAAGTGTCTGAATCCGGAGTTTATTCTGTAACGGTCCAGGGTCTTTGTGGAGATTTCCAATCAGAAGAAATCACCTTGGCCATCTTGGATGTACCAGTACCCATCACTGAAAACGATACCGTAATAGAGGTTGGAATGGGATTATTGAAAGCGAGTGGAGAAGACTTAGAATGGTTTGCAACAGAGACGGATAATACGGTACTAGGAAAAGGCTCCGAATTTGTTACGCCAGAGCTAACAGAAACCACCACCTATTGGGTGGAAGATGACGTTGTCTTTTTCGGAGATGCTATCTTCGGAGCGAAAGAAAATGCTGGGGAGAATGGTAGCTATACGGATGAGAATTTTAAAGGGATTACCGTTTCCTTTTTTGAACCCGTTTTAGTCAAATCCATGAAAGTTTATGCGGAGACGGCAGGGATTAGAGAAGTTCGGTTTTATGATGCAGAAAATGCAGACAATTTGGGGACTATGAATATTGATATTCCTGCAGGAGAAAGTCGGATCGAAATAAACAAAGAATTTCCAAAGAGTGATCGCATTTTTGTGTTCATCAATAATAATGCAGGACTTTATTATGATATAGATCCTGCTGAAATCAGTTTTCCATATGCCGTTGGAGAATTCGGAGAAATACTGGGCAACTCTACAGATAATTACTATTATTTCTACGATTGGGAAGTGGAAGCGATTAATAAATACAAATGTATTAGCCAAAGATCCCCCGCTACCGTTGTGGTCGAAGCCATAACGACGACCACGGAAAACTTCCAAGCCATCCAAACGATTCATGTTTTTCCTAATCCGGTAAATGACCGAGTTACTATCCATGCAGATTTATTGGAAAAAGCGCAAGTCCAAATCATCGACTTGCAAGGAAGAATCTTATTGCAAGATCAATTGCTTCCAGAAGAGACTAAGGAAATGGAAATAGGCGATTGGGCCAAGGGGATTTATTTTGTAAAAATCACCGCAGGGGCGGAGGTTTATTTTGAGAAAATCGTTTTACAAAATTAATTTAAAGGACTAAAAGAAATTGATATTTGAAGTACAAGCATTGGGAAGTCCGTTGAATGAATTTATCGAATCGATATTTTATTTCAAGGACTTTATGCCTGAGCACACCATCGAGCGAGTGGTTCCTACTGGGCATATTTTTATTTTATTTGAGTTAGATGGAATTCCTCGAAACACATTTGATAAAGAAAGCCTGGAACCGAATGCTGTTTTTCAAAAGGTTTGGGTATCCGGGATGCATAAGAATTACTTGTCTATTTCTGCGCATCAGAAATCAGAGATGTTGGTGATTCAATTGAAGCCCTATGGCGGCTTTCCCGTTTTTAAATTTCCCATCCACGAATTAAATGATCGGGTCATTCCAGCTGAAGAAATATTGGGCAAAGAGATCTTGGAATTGAGAGCCAATATTTTGACACAAAAAACGCCCAAGGATAAAATGACCACCGCGGAAAATTGGCTCCATAAACAAATGGATTTTAATGGTGCTCCGCCAAAAGAAATAACGGATCTTCTCCATCAATTACTCGAAAAACCATTCACCGAACATCAAAGCATTCTCCAGCTTTATCCCAAAACCCAAAAACATTTAATCGCTCAGTTTAAAAAATTCCTAGGTCTCACCCCCAAAGTCTTGCATCGGATTATTCGTTTCAATGATATCCTCCAACAAATTCAACACCAGAAAAGTATCAACTGGTCGCAAATAACCTACCTTTCCGGCTACGCCGATCAATCTCACTTTATCAAAGAATTTAAAGAGTTTTCTGGCTTTAATCCACAAGAATTTATCCTACAAGACTTTCATAATAAGGAAGCTAATTTTTTTCCTTTAGATCCCAAAGGTTAATTTTTTCCTATACAAATTCATTTCCCTTTTTTACCTTGTGTCTCCTTATCTGACCAATATACAATTGAGTCGATGACCAAACCTTTTACTTTTTTTATTAAATATTTAGAAACAGGCGAAGCCTTAAAGCATTAGGAAAATGGAAAAAGCACTGCAAACCATGATTGATAACATGCCTGCCAAAACGGGCAAGTCACTAGCCGAATGGAAAAAGATCTTAAAAGCCAAAGCTTTCGCAAAGCACGGGGAAGCCATGAAATTTTTAAAAGGTGAACATGGCGTCTCCCACGGATTTGCCAATACGATTGTCTCTTTATCTAAAGAAGAAAACCTTTCCGAAGAGGACTTGGTGACGAATCAGTACAAAGGAAAAGAAGAATTATTGCCAATCTATGAAAAGCTGTTGAATGCCATTTTAAAGTTGGGAAAGGATGTGGTGAAGACACCAAAGAAGGGGAGTGTAAGTCTCATTAGAAAAAGACAATTCGCGCTGATCAAACCTGCTACTAAAACACGGATAGACTTAGGTTTAAAAATAAAAGATAAACCGACTACTGAACGGCTCGAAAATTCCGGCCCTTTCGGTAGCATGTGTACGCATCGCGTGCGAATCTCAGAGCTCTCCGACATCGATGCGGAATTGATCGCCTGGCTCAAAGAAGCTTATCAAAAAGCGGAATAAATCCTAAAAGCAATCGATCACAAACGAACCGCCTGGAACGTTTTCCAGCCTGCTCTGGTATACACTTTTACCAAGTAAAGACCTTTGGCCTCTGGCAACTGAAAGTTTAATTCACGGGTAGATTTCATCCATTGCCCTAAGGCATTATAGACTTGGATAAATTCTACTTCTGTAGCGGCCTGAGATTGTAAATTTACCCAACCATCCATTGAAGGATTGGGAACAAGCACCAAGTCCAAATCTGCTGGAAGGTCTTTGGTCGAGACGCCTTTGACGTAAATATCCATTAAGTTTTGCGAAGCAATGACCACTGCGCTGCGATCTGCTGCTTCATACATGGCTTTAAATTTATCAATCTCCGGAGTACTCACTCCAAACATTTCGGCCATCCATTTTGGCGGCAAAGATTGATACAATACCCGCGCCGATACCTGCAGGTTTCCTCCGGCATACCCATTGAGCGGAATATGGTAGTGGACGATATCTTTACCACTTCCTTCCATTGAATTTTCTATATTAAAATCTGGATCACTCAAAGCCAATCCTGCAATCTGTGTCGTATCATATACGGCATGGCTGGTGCTAAATCCAAGAGGCGGCAAACGATTGTCTTTTAACACTTGAAAACCTCTTTCCAAAACGGTAGAAAACTGTCCATTGACATCCCCATTGACCAACTGATAAATCTGAACTTGCTCGCTTTGATTGATGGTTTGATAATGAGGTTCATAATGAGGATCCTGTCCTTTGACTTCATAATTATTATCTAAAACACCTGATTGAAAAAGCGTATCTCCGGTTTCTGTTAAAACCACAAATTCTACAAATGCCCGCCGACTTGGATAACCCGAAGGAAATTTATGCCCCGCCTTATTCGTCAATCCCACCGAAAAATAAACACTATCTGTATCAATGCCGGTCATAGCCAAATCTAAATCCAAGGTTTTTTCTTGCAGCATTTTAAACGTATAATTCAAGGTCGAATCAAAATTGGCGGGACTAGCTGGAATACCCAATTCCGTTCTGTTTTCTTTCATCAACTTCAACATCATGGTATTGGCACCTGCCATCTCATGCAGACCAAAAGGCGTTTTGGCCGAGATAGAACCATAGCCATCTGCAATGACGACTTTTTGATCGAGTTGGGGAATATGGCATTTTTGACAACTGATATCATCGGTATTGTAAACCGAATTGAGCCACTCATGATAAGTGGCTTGCTCTACAAAAGTAGTCCCCGTTTTATTTCCATCCAAGTCCAGTGATTCTACAATTAAGGTATGGCAACTGGCACAAAGTCCGGCATCATTGATGTGCTCACTCCATACCGGTTTGAAACCTACAAAGAGTTCCATGGGTTGTTCGAAAGGGAAAAGGTAGGGGCCATAGATGACCCGACTGGTATCCCAATTGATATGACCGGAATTGAGTTTACCTAAATCTTCTTCGCTTTGATGGTGGCAAGCGCCACAGGAGACTCCATCAATACCAAAAGTATCTTGCAGCATATCGCTGATGAGATAGTGTTCCGCTCCGCGGAGTCTGGCGCGGTGATTTCCGAGAGGAGCATGACAAGAAGTACAGGAAGTTTCGATATTGGCAGCATGACTTGGATTGACCAGAATTTCGTGACTGACCTTGGCTCGCCAAAAGGGATCGCGGGCAGAATTGGCCATCATGGTCGCTTTCCAATCGTCAATGACGTTGATGTCATTGCCAAAGGTATCGACCTGGGCATAAAGTTGGCTATCTCGGGAATGGCAGTTTTCACAAAGACCAGAAGTCGCAAAAAACTCAGCGGTATCAATCATGGATAAGGCGCCTTGATGATAGAGCATCTCCCTTTCCCCGGAGCTGTGAAAAGCTGTCAGGTGATTGTCTACCGGTAAGGAACTCAATAGGAGAACCACTGGAATAAACAATAAAGCAAATAAGACCGATTTTAGGCTGAGCGACATACCAATTTTTTTAGAATAGAATACGGTGTTGGAGTGGTACACAAAATCTTTCTTTTTTCCTGTTTATTCAAGTTTTATTGTGTTTAATGGCTTTTACTTGGCAAAGTTAAATGGAAGACAAAAATTAGGTGTCCCGCAGATTGCGCAGATTGCGCAGATTTTTTTTGCGATCGAGTGTCCAACATCTGCGAACCTGACAGCAGCTGTTCAGGCAGTAAATCGGGGAGATCTGTGGGGAAATTTTAAACACTTTTTATCTTTTCCAATTTTTAGTTCGTGCCGCGTGGTTCTCCGGTGTCGAACTGCCTTGTATTCCATTGGCAGAGTTAAAGGGCAAAATTTCCAGACCCAAAAAAAGCCCCAAGAACCTGGGAAGGCTTTTGGGGCTTGTGAAATCAGTATTTGGTTTCGTATTAATCCAGAATCAGAACCTTCTGAATCCAACTTTTATCTTGACCAATCAGCCGAATTAGGTACAAACCACTTTGAGCCTGAATGGTCGGAATCGCCAATTTTTCTTCCTTATTGGGTCTGTCCCAGATTTGGGAATAGGTGATCTGTCCTTGAACATTGATCAATTCTACTTGAACTTGATTCTCCGTATCAGCGAGGCTAATCCAGAATTGTTCTCCCAATTGGATAGGGTTGGGTTGTATGGATAAATGGGAAGCCTCTGGTGAAAGCGTTTCAAAGCCAACCCCCAAGGTATCTGTGATATCGATGTCGAAGGCATCTGCTTCCGCAAAAAAGGTCATGAGGTTTCCGGCTTTATCATTGGCATTTTCGATGAGCAAATCAACGTCTGGGAGGGTTTGCAGAACATTATTGACATCGTAGCGAAATTCATAACTTTGGGCATCGACCCAAGCACTATTACTGACATTGGGTACCAAGACTTCCGCAAGCGGATCTTCCACTGGAAAGTTGATACTTGGAATAATCTGGTCATCCATATCTTCATCAAATGTAATCGTAATTCCAAATTTGTTTTCTCCAATTTCCTCTTTCTGGATTTCAAAGACAGAAGTCATGATAGTGGTTACCGAAGGATTTTCTGTGTCAATACTTAGAATACCTGCTAAAGTACTATCTATTGCCATATTGCCAGAACTGTCAATTGCTCCTGCAATTAAAATATCAATATCAGTTAGCGTCTCATTGGCATCTGCCAAATCATAATAAGCATTATAAGTAAAAAGATCGCTCCAGGAACTTAAGGTCGGATCGAAACTAAGGCTTTGAGAAATATCGGTACTTGGAAAACTGAGTGTTGGTTGGATTAGGGTATCCATCATTTTATCATACTCAATCAAAACCTGCATTGCGACCAAACCAACATCGGGATCAGAAAGCAAATTACTTTGCGGGCCAGCTTTCACCATACCAGCATTTTTGGTATCAATACTAAAAACATCCGCTTGGATAAAAGAGACCTGGTGATTGTCAATACTGGTTCGAGCGCCTTCTACTTGTACATCAATATCCATCAAGACTTCTCCTAAATCCTTTACTTCAAATCTAGCGACATAAGTACTATCATTCAACCAAGCGGAACTAAGCTCTTCCAGATTGCTTGCAGGATCCTCTACAGGAAAGGTGACAAATGGAAAAACATTCAGTTTCATTTCCTGATCAAAAGAGATGCTTATTTCTAAAGTTCCTGTACTCGCGGTCAAATCATTCAATAGCACTTCATTAGGACTGAGCAATTTAACTTCTGCATCTTTAGTATTGACATTAAACAACTGTGGAGACCTCAGGGTATCCATTTCATTGCCTTGATTGTTTCTGGCACCGGTTACATTGGTGGTGATATTGTAAAGTTCTTCATCAGAGTTTATTACATCATAAACAGCGAGGAAAGTATAATCATTCAACCAGATACTACTATCCGAATTGGCATTCAAGGTACTCGGTACCGGATTTTCTGTTGTGAAATAAATATTTGGTGCAAATGCCGGATCCATTCTTTCTTCAAACTCCAATGTCAATGCAAACTTTCCCGTTCCTTCGTGAATATCTGTAATGGTATTCAAAGAAGCACTTAGCGTAACCAACTCCGGGATACCCGCAGTATCAAATAAAGCTTCCGCTTTACTAAAAGCATCTTCCCCAATTTCTATTCCTGCCAAGCGACCTGGAATGTCATCTGCAGGAGGGTGAATCCCCCCCCAAATACGCGACAAGCTACATTGGTCAGAAGCATCTCGGTAGGTTGCCCATTGCAAAGTAATGCTTTCCGCTGGTCCATTTTCAAAGACCAAGAAATTTCCTGCCGGTGCATCAAATTCTCCCATTCCTCCAGGGAAGAAAGGATCACCGGTAATCGCCGTTAAGACTTCTGCCGCCGCTCTGGAAAAAGTAGAATGTCCAGAAACATATCCTTCAAATGGAGGCGTCACAAAAGTAGGTCTTTGATAAGGCCACCAATTTTCTGCCAAAATCCAATCCACTCCAGCTACATCAATAGTTGGATCAATGATATAATCAGGACCACGCCATGCTTTTACTTTTATTTTTCCAACATTTTCGTCAGCAACGCCTGCCAAAGGATCTCCTGTGAAAACCAATTCTATTTTTCCTGGCACCAAAGGAATACCCAAAGGATTATAAGAGGGCAAAGCAGCATTGGTACTTTGGCCACGATCTGCCATATAACGAATGGCCGAAACCGGACGCAAATAATCATACCAACCTTTATTACTCCACGCCACTACGGCCGCATCATGTACCGCTCCTCCAAGGGTGAAATAAGCTTTGATATCCCATTCCAAATCATCGATGATCGGTCCTGCACCTTCCCATCTTTTTTCCAATAAAGGATTGTCATTGACATAATTGAGGATGGTAAACCAGTGTCCCGGAGGTGTTTCTGAATCCGGGCCATCTGCCCAAAATTCTGCAAGTACTCGGGTATAATCTGAACGCAATACATTTTGAGCTTGGTAGGGCTGACCCGTCACTGGATTGAGATCATGTCCTGTTCCGGTATCTCCACCGTCGAGGGTATTATAAAAAGCCTGTAAACCAGGAATATCAGTAGGGTAGGATTGGACATTTCCAATGCTTGCTGGAGAAATATCCCAGCGGGTCGTATCACTCGGGTCGAGGTGAGAAGACCAGATCGAGACTAAAGAAAAGCCCCATTGGTATTCGGCGGTATTACCTTGAGCAGTATTGACATCAATGTATGGTGGATCTCCGCAATCGCGGTAAACTTGGTAGTCCTGGCCAAAGCGAGAATAAACCGTTTTGTCTGATTCTTCTAAAGCGAAAGGAACCACGTCGCCCCATTCGGGACTAAGGAAAGGAACCGAACCACCAGGTATTGGATTGCCGCCCTGATCGATAAATACCGATAAAGAAAGTGGTTGCCAACGATTGGGATTGCTGATTAGTGAATTGCCAGGAATCTCTGGCGCCATATTGGGATTTACAGGCGAATAATATTGATTTTCATAATCATTCAATTCATTGGCGCCATCTTGTTTGCCAAAATTGATCATTTGGAGTCCGAGATAATTTCCCAATGCGGCCGGCCCTTCAAAGGCATAGTTGATACTGATATAGTTAGGATCTAGCCCTAAGTCATTCATCAAGTCGATGAGCAAAGGAATGGTTTCGCTGGCGCCTGGAGAGTTTTGAAAGCGATACCTCAGCAGTCGATAGGCGGCATAACTCATGGCGATTTCCTGTGCTTCTTTGGTATCCGTTACTTCTGGTACGCCAGTGTAAGGGAAAGTATAACCGTCTACGGTTTTTCCCAATAGATAAGTGTCCGCATCTTTTTCGTAAGCTGCCCAAGCATCGTACATAATAGAGGAAACATGGAAAAGGTTTCGCGCATGTACCGTTGGACGGGCAAAATCATTCCTGATTCCTTCCAGTAAGACTTCATTCCATTGACGAGCTACGGAATGTTGAGCGGTACCTAGGAATGGACTGAGGCAAAAAAGGCCAAGGAAAAGCCAACGAAAGGCATTAAAGGAAATAGAGGAAGACTTTTTGACTTTGAAATTGTTAATGGGATGATTCATATTAATGGGTAATTAAGGAGTAGTTGTATCCAAGTACTCCGGGCTCAAAGGATTAATAATTTAGAGCTAATGTCAGGCCAAAAATAGGCATTATACGGGATATGTTAAAGTGTCGGGAAGAAGTCTTTGTGTCAGCGTATGACGAATTTCCATCTTTAACACTTTTTCTAGTGGTTTTTCTTTGGAAAATGTGCTTGAAAGGGGGAAATGTTTGGGAACTCCTTATTTGTTTGAACTTGCATTTGTTTTGGTATTCCTACGATATTTGGCTATATTCAGCAACTAAACACTTCCAAAGCTACTTTCTTTTCTTCTACTGATCCACTACTACTCTTTATAACAACTTGTTTTAATCCCTAAATGCTGCTCTCCTGGCTATATGCCTTTGGATAGTATTAGGCTAGCTTTTATTGTTTAGCCAGATGGGTTTTGCGAGTCCTTGAATGTTGAGGCCACCCGTCTGCTTTTGTGGTTCCTTCACTTGATGTATTAGTGCGGCAGAGCCTTATGAACCTCCGTTGTCGGTTTGTCATACATCACCACCGGACGCAAGGTCAGGGCTTTCACCCTGCGGGATCGTTCAGTCCTATTTTGTAAAAAACAATTTGATCACCAAATATACCAAAATGAGTATCAAACCTTTATTAGCCTTAGTTGGATTCCTTGCTTGGTCGGCATTCTGTATGCAATGGTATTGCTGCTGGATGCAAGTCGCTTGCGAATCTTGCGGAGCAGCGGCCTATGCCGAATACAATGCTCCACCAATTATTCCCGTCGCGGCCATTCCCGGCATAGCGGCCATTCCTTTTAACTGGTCTGAAACGAAGTTGAATTCGGAGGCAGACCTAAAAGCTTTTAAAAAAGAAATTCTTGCTGGGATGAAAGCAGACAATATCCTGGAAATCACCGGACTTTACTTTGAGGGAGAAGACAAACCGGAAGACGTGACTAGCTTAGGATTAGAGCGAGCCACGGAATTGCGCCGACTATTGAAGGATGAACTTTCAGAAGATCGAATCATTTCCAAAGCCCGATTGGTGGCAGAACCAGAGGGAGCACGGGAGAAAGGTTTTTATGGAATTGATTTTAAATGGCTGGATGCAGATAAGACTACGGCAGGAACCTTGGAAGAGTTTTCTGATCGGGTGATTATTCGTTTTCCTTATAATTCTGTCCAGAAAGATTATGATCCTACAGTAGATGCTTATCTGGAAAAACTCGCTAACAGAGTCGTAGAAAGCAAAGAACAGGTGCTGCTTACCGGACATACTGATGACTCGGGAGAAGAAGCTTATAATTTGGCCTTAGGAACGGAACGTGCGGAATCGATCAAAAGCTATCTTTTGAAAAAAGGCGTCACCGCGGAGCAAATGACAGTTGCTTCAAAAGGCGAACAACAGCCCGTCGCTGCGAACGATACGGAATCTAATAAACATGCCAATCGTAGGGTAGAAGTGGTGATAAAGTAGACCGATTCTTTCATTAAACAAGAGGAGATTTTTCGACCTCATTTTTTGATTTAAAAAAAAAACATACACAATGGAAAATACTATATTATTCTGTGCCAATTGTACTTGGGAAATTGTCCCTATGCTTCTTGGAGCCTGGTTATTGGGTACTGCCTTTTGGTGGTTGCTAAAAGGAAATGCGATGAGTACACAAATCAAAGAATTAAGTACTTCAGAGACGCTCCTTAAAGAGCAAGGAACCCAATTGCAATTTGATCTGGATACCAAAAGTTACGAATTGGACAAATTGCAAACCAACCATAAGGACTTGAAAACTCGCTTTGGAGAACTGGAATTGCAATGGCGAGCGGCGAAGGAGCAATTGGATTCTTGGAAAAAAGACTGATCTATTTGATCCGATTTTCTAGGTGAACATCTATTCTTTAGTTGAAAATATAACTTAAAGTTGTTCGTTTGGTTCCTAATTTCAGATCAACATCATGTTTTCATAAATATATAAGCGTTTGGTTTTGAAAAGCTAAAAGATTCAATGTAATTTGTTAGCTTGTCAAGACCAAACTTATACTTAAATATGAGAACGCTTTTTTACTTATTCTTTTTCTTTTGCCCGGGATTACTTTATGGGCAAGACCTTTCAGGGAAAATTCAGCAATTAGAATTAGAACTGGAAGACTTAAAAAAGAAAGAAGAGCTTTTATTGGAGGAGATTGAAAGCTACAAATTGAAGCGCATCCACGAAGATCTGCTCCAATGGGGTTTGCCGGAAATAGCAGCAGGAGAAGAAGTGATTCATCATTCGGCCTTTTCTTTAGTTTATGCTGAAGAACATGAGCAAGCGAAGTGGGTCGCTCATATCATCCCGCCAGATATTCTAAAAAGTAACCTGGGGCGAAGCAATGATTTTCGAGTAGATCCATTGATCGTGGAAGGCTCTGCGGTGGAAGCCGATTATTTCCTAAAAGAACTACAAGCAGATAGCACTTATGAATATGATGGCTTTGGTTATGATCGAGGTCATTTAGCTCCTTCGGCTGATTTTCGTTGGTCTCAGAAAGCCATGTCGGAATCTTATTTTTATTCTAATATGTCGCCCCAAAACCCTGATTTTAATCGCGGGAAGTGGGCCCACCTGGAAGGCATCTTTCGAGGCTATATTTCCAGAAATCCCAATACGCAATTGCTAGTGGTTACTGGTCCTGTTTTAAAAGAGGGACTTCCTGTATTGGAGCGAAGCATCAATAAGTTGAGTATTCCCAAATTGTATTATAAGGTGGTGGTAGATTTGACCAATGAACAAGCCATCGGATTTATTATGCCCAATCAAAAAATCAATTACCCCTTGGCATCTTTTGCCGTGACGATTGATAAGGTGGAAGAAGAAACGGGGATAGATTTTTTTGCTAAACTCCCCGCAAATTTACAAACGCGATTGGAAGCCCAGAAGGATCTCAAACTTTGGATTCCAGAAAAACAAAGCACGGATGTTGAACCCGTCTATGCTCCGAGTTTAGCTCCTGGTCATTTCAATACCATACAAGCTCGACAGTACATCAATAGCAATAAAGAAATCCATGTTTGTGGAACAGTGGTCAGTGCTTACACCAGTCGCAAAGGCAATGTATTGATCAATCTCGATCAAGCTTATCCCAATCAAATTTTTACGCTTTTTATCAAAAAAGCGGAACTCGTAAACTTTAGTTATGATGTAGCCAAAGAACTAATGGGTTTGCCGATTTGTGTCAAAGGAAAAATTAGTAGTTTTTCTGGAAAACCTGCTATGTTTATTGATTCGGAGAAGGATGTAAAGGTGGAAGAAGAGGGAGAGTGAAATTATTATTTGATGCTTGTCTTATAATTAACAGAACTATTCCATTTTTTCCAACGTTTGTTTTCCATTCTTCTTGTTTCGTTTTCTCTCTTCCCTTCTCCAAACCTCTTTTGCTTTCCTTGCATTTTCATCCTGCTTCGTCGTTTTTCCATCCTTATTAATCGTAGAAAGTTGCAAATAGGCCGCTGAAACCCTATACTTTAAAGGAATTCAGGGCTAAATCAATCTTATGATTCTTTCTCCTGATCTTTATTTAACCAGAGGATTATTAGCTAAAAATTAATAGGCTTCGCAAATTTTTTGGTTTATGAAAAACGAAAAACGAAGGTTCCCAAGAATTGAAGGAAAATTTATTAGGTATGGAATGATGGCTTTTATAGCTGTCTTAATGCTCAGTTTTTTTAACCCCTTTGGGTATAATGATTTAGGTTATCGAGAGGTGGTAGAGACACCTGCCGGGCAAAAATATGTAATTTATAATAATGGTATTTACATCAAAATGCCCGGTTCTAAAATCACGACTTATCCCAATGTAATAACGATTAGCAATCGAGGAAATGATACCGGGTCTACGGTGAATGGCCGCCTGATTCCAATTCGATTTAATGATGCTACAAAAGCGGAAGCACAAACCGTTGTGCGATTTAGATTGCCGGATGTAGAGAAGGATATGATGCGACTACATTCGGAGTATATCAACAAAGAATACCTCGCAGTAAAAGGACTTCAGCCTTACACCATTGAGTGTTTGAAAAACTCAGCGCAGCTGATGGATTCTGAGCAACACTACTCGGGTGGACGGGCACAATTGAGTCAGTTTTTTCAGGATCAATTAGAAGTCGGTTTGTTTATCCTGGATACCAAAGAGACGTTTACGAGAGATTCGATTACAGGAGAGAACAAAAGAATTTACGAGAGTAAAATTCGAGTCGATGAAAATGGAGAAAAGGTTCGCAAAGAATCGGACTTAAATATTTTTGGGATTTCTATCGCAAGTGCGACGATCGAGCAAGTCGATTATGAGGCGCAAGTCGATGCAAAATTGACCAAGAAAATTGAGGCCAGTACGAGAGAGTCGGTGTCTAAGCAAAACTTGGTAACGGCGCAGCAGGAAGCGATGACCGCCGAGGCAGAAGGTAGGCGAAGATTGGTAGAGATTGAGTACGAGGAAAAACAAAATCAGACGCAGCAATTGGTACAAGCGGAAACCCAGGTACGATTGGCACTCAAGGATAAAGAAAAGCAAAAGATCGCTTTGGATGGAGCTCGTCTGGAGGCGCAGAAGATCAAAGCTTTAGCAGAGGCCGAGGCTTTTGCGAAGCAGAAAGTGATGCAGGCGGATGGCGCTTTGGAGAAAAAATTGGCCGCGTATAAAGATGTACAAGAAATGTGGGCCAAGGCTTTTGAAAATTACAAAGGAGATCTGGTTCCTCAGTTTGTCACGGGAAGCAATGACGGCGGCAATGGCGGCCTGGACTTCATGCAGTTGATGAGTGCCAAGGCAGCTAAGGATTTAAGTTTAGAATTGAAGGTGAAGTAATCACCTCGAAAGAAGCAAGTAATTTTTTGACACTTGTCATAAGGTTTAGTGTACCATCGGTCAGCAATGGCCGATGGTTTTTTTTATGGTCGAGATTTATTCTTTTAGAATCTTTTGTACAAAGCTTTGTTCTTTAGTTTGAACTAGAAAGAAATACATACCGCTAGGGAGATCAGAGAGATCAAAGTTCGTCTGTGTGGTATAGCTCCGCAATGTTTTTCCCTGACTGTTGAGTAGGAGTATTTGCTGGACATTGATCTCCTGGTTTTCCATGACCAACCAGGCAGCAGTTGGATTGGGCGAAAAATGGATTTGAGAGGGGAGGGGCTTTCTTAGATTCGTAATACAAGAACTTTGAACTTCTTCGGTAGCATTGCATCCATCTGCATTGTCAAAAAAGACACGATGATTATTAGGGTCTTGGATGTAGGCGCAAACAGAGGCAATATGGCAGACCGAAAGCTTGGGCGAATGGGTGATGAAAAGATCTACGATGCCAGTTGGGTCGATGTTTTCTAATCCAGTTATTTCACTTAGAGAAGGGTTTTGATTTATAAAAAATTCCCCTTGTATCTCTTTCAGGTTTTCTAAATTATTTAAGTCGGCTAAACGATCGTTCCAGGTTATTCTCAGGTTCCCTGCAATAGTAGCGAGTTGATCTAGTCCTTCCAGGTTTTTTAGTTGATTGTTATTGTCTATGGTAAAATTGTTTTCGATGGTCGCTAGTTTTTCCAAACCTGTAAAATTGACTAAAGCCGAATTGATACTGAAGTTGAAATCGCCGCCAATGCGACTCAAGTTATTTAAGCCCAAGCAGTTTTTTAAACGTCGATTTTTTGAAACTAAAAAGCTGCCTTCAATATTTTGGAGCTTATCCAAGCCTTGGAGATTTATTAATTCTTCGTTTTCGGAGATAAACAAATCTCTTTCAATCAAATGGAGTTGATTGAATCCATTAAGATTGAGGAGTTCGTAGTTTCTAAGAATACTCAAACTTCCACCAATAGATTGGAGTTTGGGGAGTTTTCCAAAGTCGATGATCTTGAAATTTTCTTCAATGTAAAAATCGAAACCGATGTGTTCTAGATTTACTAAGTCACTTAAGTTGGCTAAGTTTTCATTATTGGTGAGGAGGAAAGAAGCACCGACAAATTGGAGTTGATTTAAGCCAGAAAGTGTCACTAGTTTTGGTTGAAACTCGATAGACAAATTTCCATAAACGGAATCCAATGCATTGAATCCAGTCAAAGTAAACAAGTTGCGATTATGAGTGATTTTTAAATCTCCTTGAACCTTTGTGATTTTTTCTAGACCATTTAAATTGATTAATTTTATATTGTCAGTGATGGTGAAATCTGATCCGATATGACTTAGATTCTGTAAGGCATTTATGCGAAGCAATTCAAAATTGTCACTCAGTTGAAACTCCCCGCCAATAGAGTTTAATTGTTCAAGGCCACTCAGTTCCTCTAATTGATCATTTCTAATAAGTATAAAATCTTCAGGGATGGTGGTGATGTTTTCTAGTCCTTCTAGGTTTACCAAAGAATCATTGTCAATGATCATCAAACTTCTACCAATGCTGTCTAGTACAGAAAGTTTTTTCAAACTATTTAATGAAGAGTTCCATCCAATTTTTAGAATCCCGCCGATACTTTCACAATTCCATCCATCCAAACTGTTTAGGGATATATTTCTTTCTAAATTACAATCTAGGTCTATGTTTTTGACTCCATTGAGTCCTTCCAGGTTTTTAAGTTGAGGATTATACCGGATGCATAAAGCCCAAAGGGAAGTTGCTTTGTTTAATCCTGTTAAATTAGTTAAACTGTCATTCCTTATAATAGAGAGTTTTCCATCGAAATTTTCCACGTTGATGAGTTCTGCGATACTCTTTAAGTGGGGATTATTTTCAATGGTCAAGCTTCCACCAATTTTAGTGACCTGTTCTAGTCCGTTCAGATTGCTCAGTTGAGAACCTACAATAGTGAGGTCGTTTCTTATTTCTTTGATCTGCTCTATACCCTTGAGGGTTTTTAAAGATGGATTATTGAGCAGGTCCAAATCCCTGGAAATAAAGGTCAAATTATCCAAGCCAGTCAATTCCTGTAAATTGGGATTTTCAGATATTTCTAGACTTTGACCAATAGAGTCCAATTGGTTTAATCCTTCCAAAGATTGGATGTTTTGGATAGACTGGAGAGTGACATATCCACCAATCTTTTTAATTCCATGGAGTCCTTCTAGACTGGTCAGGTAATCTTGGTTTTGGATGCTAAAATTTCTCTGAAGAGCAGTCAATTGGCTTAAACCCTGTAGATGAAAAATAGTATCCTGAAATTTGGAATCAATAATTAGATTTCCCAAGATTTCGCTACATCCTGGATAGTTGATTGCAAAATTATCTACTTCTTCTTGAGAAGTAAAAGTGATTCCTTCTGGCAAACAGCCTTGTGCACCAAGCTCGGAAAAGCCTAGGATAAAAAACAGTAGCAATGAAAAGATTCTTCTTCCTGAATTTTGGAAACAACAATTAGTCCTAAGCATAAGCATGGATTTATAAATGACCAAAGTCATTCTTTGAAATAGAGGAGATTAATTGCAGGTAAAAAGTGGAAAGAACGAATAGTAAGAACTGCTAATTTAGGGATTAAATTAAGGAAATAAAAATTTTGACCTCAAAAATAGCGGATCGGCCTCTGGCCATTACCAAGTTCCTTTTCCGCTATTTAAAAATTCGAGCTGATTACTTCCTTTTTTTATAAAAAAAACAAATATCAGCCAATGGCAAAAAGGATCACAGAAAGCAAACTTATCCCAATAGCATGAGCCGTACCAGTAATGAGACCAAGAAGAATTGGTCTTTTGACCGTTGGAGTAACGGCATTGATAAAGGTCAAGGAAGTGGCCAGTCCAAGCCCCAGTATTAAACCGAGACTCAATGCTTCGCTTAAATTTTGCACCGCCAATAATTGACTAAAAATCGCCACCGTAATGCCTACTCCTAAACTTCCCAGAAAAGGCACGATATAATAAATAGGCGTCACCTTCCAGTTCTCTGGTCGCTCAAAGCCCAAAGCTTCGTCCCATTTTTTTCCAAAAACAAACTGGGAATGCCAAGGGCCAGTAAACATAAAATAAGCAAAGCTTGCGACGAGTACCGCTAGCCAATTGATCGAATGGATGGAGAATTCTAGCATCATTTTTTAGCTCTTTTAGAACGCATAGCCTTGGTTTTTTTTAGAGACTTGTCTGCCACAAATTTAGCGTAAGCTTTGGTCTCTACTCCATACATGGCCACTTTCCCTTCTTCATTGCTGTGGATGCCCCAGCCATATCTTTTGGTCAAGGGAGAAGCGCGGAAGCAAGGTTGTCCTTTGGAAAAGAAGTTTTCGCGTTCTTCGTCTAGTTCGTCTTTGCGAAATTCTTTTCGAGTGGCATGGACAGTGAAAAATATTTCGTCAGAAGTATACTGGTAAGGATGATCGTAGAGCAGATCGAATTGGAGATTGGCAACGGTTGTTTTGCCTTCCTTCACCGGTGGAAGTTCTCCTCTTTCTGCAGTACAATCTTCTGCGATTTCTATAAAAGCATTGAAGTAATTGGTAGAATGCATGATGACTTAAATTTGTCTTAAAAAATAGCTGTGTTCCGTACAAAGGTAATTCGTACTTGTGACAACCCTATGTCACTGGTTTATTATTCTTCGATTTTTTCCGTGTTTAAGTCAACCAAAAAGAAGATAAAACGCTTATCTCGACAGGCTCAATACAAGCCTTTTAGTCACTTTTTTCGACAAGCTCAATACAAATTTTTATTCTTCTTTTTGATGGATCACGGAATTAATCAAAGAAGGGTTTTTATTTTCGAAATGTTTTTTTCTTTGAATTTCTACATATTCCGCCAGACTCATTTTATGAGGGGTAAATTTTTCTTCCAATACCTGTAGTTTTTGAATGCGGTCTAATCGGAAATTTCTAAAATCCTTTCGCCATCTGCACCAGGCAATTAAGACCCAGTTTTCGGAAGTGTTGTGGTAAATCGCAAAAGGTTCGATGCTTCTCTCGCTGGAATTTTCCGCCTCCTTTTTTTTATAATCCATTCGGATCAATTGAAAGTTGGTCAGGGCTTTTTGGATGTCGCTGAGGTAGGAACTCGTGCGCGCCATCGACCAGTTTTTGCCAATGATGATTCTTTCGGAAAGGAGATCTGATTTTTGTTTTTCGCTGTGTCGCAAAACAGCTTTGATTTTATCTGTGGCCTTATTGAATTCCTGAATTAGCGAATCGTCCTTGGTCGTTGCAATGATTTTTTCGGCTATGATCAAAGCATTGGCTTCGGATTCACTAAACATCACAGGGGGAATAGTATAGCCATCGACCAGCGCAAAACCTTTGCCTTCGACGGCTAGAATGGGGATGCCCGCGGCCTCTAATGCCTGTATGTCTCGATAAATCGTACGGGTACTGACTTCGAAATGATTGGACAGGGATTTGACCGAGACAAGCGGTTTGCTTTGTAGTTTGATTAAAATGGCGGTCAAGCGCGATAATCGAGCTGTTTTATCTGGACTAGACATCTTCCTTTTTTTCTTGACAATTTAAGGTATTCTGAGGAGAAAGGTGCCGCTTGGGTTTAAGCATTTTTCAGCTCATGGTCAATCAACCAACGTTTTCTTTCTAATCCGCCGCCATAGCCTCGGAGTTCTCCATTTTTGCCGATGATGCGATGGCAAGGTACTAAGATGGAAATTCGATTGAAACCATTGGCGGAAGCTGCGGCTCGGATGGCAGTTGGTTTTTGGATGAGCTGAGCGAGGGCTTGGTAAGTGGAGGTTTGGCCGAAAGGGATCTTTTGTAGATTGGCCCAGACTAGGTTTTGGAAATCGGTGCCTGGGGTATGTAGAGGCACTGCAAAGTTTTTTCGTTTGCCGGCAAAGTATTCGGCGATTTCTTTTTTGACTTGTTTGATGTGTTGGTTTTCGCCTACAATGATTTTGGCTTTTAGGAGTCTTTGCAAATCTTTAAACTCGGTTTCTAACATGCGTCGATCTACAAATTCTAGCAGACAAAGTCCTTGCTCCGTTGCGCAGGCAAACATGGGGCCGAGGGGAGTGGTGAGTCTACTGATCAGAATTGGGGCTTGTGCTTTGCCCTCTTTTGGCGACTGCCCCATGATTTTTTTAAAAGTATAACCAAAACCACTTAAAGATTCATAACCTGCGTCATAGGCAGTGGCCGTTGTTTTTTTTCCACTTTTCAATTCGAGTAAGGCATTGTTGATGCGATACATTCTTTGGTAGGCATGGAAGGTCATGCCGTAATGATTTTTAAACCATCGTCGAACCACAGCGGGACTAATGTCTTTTTGTCGCAATTGATAATCCGAAATTTTTTCTTTGGGATTTTGAGTTACCAATTGGATAGCGGCTTCGACTTGTGGGGGAGTGCTGTGGGCATTTTCGGTGGGCTTGCATATTTTGCAGGGGCGGTAGCCGTGGTCGAGGGCTTCTTTGAAATCGGTGTAGAATTCTACATTTTTTAGTTGGGGTTTGCGGGCACGACAGGTAGCGATGCAAAACACGGAAGTGGTTTTTACACCCACATAAAAAATACCCACGAAACTTTGTTGTCGGTCGAGTAGGGCCTGGTAGTAGGTGTCGATGGTCTTAGGTTCAGTGATTCGCATGACTAGATTTCTGATTTTTGCTGCAAGATACAAAAGGTGGGGATGGATTGGCAACCGAAAAATGGTCGAGTATTTTTTTAGTTTTTTTTAACTAAAGCTTTCTGGTATTGCTTATGGTTATATGTTAAAAAATAATAATAAGATGAAAATTTGTATATTTAATGTTAAAAGGCCCAATGAAAATCAATTCCATAAACCCAAAAGATAGCAGCAGTCAAGCCAAGTCGAAGTCCACTTTTTTTAAGAAGAGCAACACTTATTCTCCTCAGAGTTTGAATTTAAAAGCTAAAGGTGAACAAAAGAAAACCAGTGTTGCTCAAGACCTAGATCCCCTTTCAATCGAATCCTTAAGTCAGCAAAGTCCATTGGCCCTCCGGGATTTAGCCCTGCAAAAACACCAACAATTTAAGACTGATGGTGTTTCCGCTGAGATCAAAAGTCAGGCTGCTTTGAGCCTTATCTTTATTTTTCATGTTTTACAAAAGGAATCCAATAAATATAAATTTGCTTATTCTTTGGGAGAAAAGCCTCAGAATAGAGCGGCAGAAATATGGAAAGTATATGCAGGATTTGGAGATCCAATGATGGGAGATTTAAAATCCATTCGTCCTTTTACCCATCTTTCGGAATGGAAAAGTGCATTGTCTGCCTGGGATAAAAGCATGATGCATAAAGCGTATTTAGCCAAAGGAAAAAATGGCGAGGCTAGGTTTAATAATTCTGGCCTTAGTAATGCTGGGGCAGAGTTGGCGTATGTAAATGAATTGCCTGTGCTAGCCGAAAATAGAGGGACTAGTAAAGACCCCAATCCGCATTTTGCAGAACTAAAATCGGCTAGTGAATGGAATTCAAACGCTAGTCCTAATCCAGATTTTGAAATGTCTATAGATGAATTTATGGGAGCCTTGAATAGATTGTATCCTACAGGAGTGAGTCATGGCAAGACCAATTATAAATTTGAGGATCATAGACCTATTTTGGAAGATTATCTTTTTAGAATAAAGCAAGCGATTAAAATAGCAAAGCTAGATACCATTCAATCTCAAGCGGCTTATATGGCTCAGGGATTGGGAGAAATGCAGTATGCCAGACTTACAGAAGGGCAATCCAATTTTTTTAATAATGATCCGAAAAAGAATACTTATTTTAAAGATGACAAAGGCCCGCTTGGATATACTGAAAAAGGACATGAGAGCATGAAAAAACATCGAGGATCGGTAGATCCTCTTGGGCTAATCGAAAAATTTAAACATACTAAAAAGAGTGAGCAAACACAAGAAGCCTTTCGGGCAGTACTTGATCAAACATTTATCGGTCGTGGTCCTATCCAGGTAACGCATGATTATAACTATGCCAAGACTCTATTTTATTTGCAAAAAATAGCTCAATCAACGAGAGATACAGAAACTCAGGCTTTTCTATGGAAAGCCATTTATGAAATTAAAAAAGATCCATCTGCTGCTGCAAAACCAGAATATTCCTTTCTTTTTTCAGCGGCCTATATGCATGCCAGCGGAGGCGTGAAAAAAACGAGTAAGCTTGGCGATAATATAGGCGCCATCGCTGACAGCCAAATCAAAACTGATCCCGAGACCAAAAAGAAACATGGCGCCTATGGTTCGCAAAGAGCATTGCTGGATTGGGTAGCAGGAGATCAGCATAACTATCTGGTTGATGGTTTGGGGAGTAGTACGCTCGGTAAAGCGAATACTAAAATTAAAGCCTATAATGAATTTTTTACAACGATCTTAGATATTAAAAATAAGAAGAATGCGGGCAAGGAAAAGGAAAGTTGATTCCCTTTTTGTAGAAATACCTTACTCGACCCTATGATGCGCTAACTTTTGTTTCAGAAGGCTATTTGGTTTTTGCGAATGGGAAATGTGGGATGATAACTAGAAAAGATAGCATTCTTTTTTCTACTCAATTCTATAAATATGGAGGGAGAAAAGGGGAGGAATACAAAGTGAAAAGAATGGAGTATGGGGGCAAATGGCGAATTTATTCCATCAAAAGAGAATAAGATTTATACAGAAGTAAACATCAAGCCTTACCTTGTGAAAAAAATAATTCAATGCACAAAACGACTTTGTTATTATTGCTTTCTTTGTTTTTATTAGCCTGTAATGAAAAGCAAAAAAATAAAAAGCCTGTGGCGAACCACGCAGTAAAAGAATCTCCCAAAGAAGTACCTAAAGAAATCTTGCAAGAAAAAACCAAAGCGATTCCCAAACCGCCAGTATCTATTAATAAAACAAAAGAAAAAGCTCTTTCCCCAATAGAAAAAGAACTAGCCGCCCGAAGACAAGCTATTAAAAGAATAGTCCGCGCTTCCCTGAGCGAAGCCAAACCCGGATTGGAAATTCACAAGCTAGATGAATGGCACCAAAAAAGATTGGAGCAAATCAATGCCTTGTCTTGCACCGAAAAATTCCCCGCTTCGCTTCCAAAATTTAATGTCGCTTTAAGAAAAGACTACCAACATTCTTCCGAAAATACCCATCAGCTAGATGGACAAAGTTTTTGCTGGTACGAACATCCAGACTTGAATCAAGTGAAAATTATTTATACTCGCAATGAAGGAGGGCATACTTCGGATGAGTTGGTGTTGGTAGGTATAGAAAAAGTTACGCAGACGATTTATCGATTGCCTTTGGTGTCTTGGTTTGGAAGAGAAGGCTATGAATGTACGATTGAATCGGAATGGCTGGCGGAGCAAAAAGTTCGCCGGAAAATAGTAGAACGTTTGGCTTGGAAAACGGAGGAGGACCTTGCTGATTCTTTACAGCCGAGGAGTGAGACCGTTCAGGTTTTTCAGGTGCATTCAGATGGTGGGATAAGTTTGGAGCAGGAGGAGGTGGTAAATTTTAATTTTGACGAATGGCTGGAGGAAGGGGAGTAGGATGAATTTACCAACCTAAGGCATGCAGATATTCTTCCTTACTAGCTTGCAATAAATTATGATCTCTGCGGAATCGACGCTTGGCTATTTTGTAAGCTAAAGTCATTTTTCCATCGAGAGAAGTTTGATAGCCCAATCGGTACAAACAAATTTGTTGGTTCTCAATAGTGGCTTCGCATTTTTGATCGACCCTGCCAGCGGCAAATACTTTCCATTGGCCCTTTCTTAAAACCAAAAGCTCTTCCTCTTTTAAATCCAGTTTTTCTATATCTGCAATCTGAATCTCTTCGATGGAGCCGTGACTTATTACTGTTTCTCGTTTGATGATTTGTTGGCTTCTTGCTGCTTTGGCATGTTGTATTGCTATTTTGTTTCGGGCTACTATTTTTTCCAAATCTTCTTTTGTTCTGTTTGGGTTGTGGTTAGGTGCGACTCTAAGGACTAGTTTGTTGATCCTGATATATTCCCCATCCGATTCTTGATACTTTAAAACCCATTGGTTTTTCGATAGCTCTTTGAATTGTTTTTCCTGTTCGCAAAAATTAATTTCTTGTCTTTCCTTAATCCATTTATAGCTCGCTTCTTTTACTAGCATTTGCTCTTCGACAATAGCGTAAAGGTAGCTCGCTTCTTCTGTTAACTTAGAAGGATCATGACAAGGAATCGTATCGAAGCGGATGTCGTATTTTGGAGGGATTATTCTAAAATATTTATCTGTTTCTAATCGGTAATTTTCTTTCCTGTTTTTA